>NZ_JBHUAL010000133.1:12933-27293 GCF_042789775.1 Kitasatospora sp. NPDC056800
TCCTTGTCTTTCGGGGGGGGGGGTCCCCCCGCGGTCTGTTTCTCTCCACCCCGGGGGGGCGGGGGCCCCCCGGGCCCCCCCCCACCACCCCAGGGAGCGAGACGACATGGAATTCGTAGTTCTTCCGGACAGCGCGGCCGGCGCCGAGGCGGCCGCGCGGCTGCGGGCGACACACCGGATCGACCACGCGTCGGGGCGGCCCTGGATCGTGGGCGACTGGCAGCAGGACGAGATGACGGTGCTCCAGGCCGGTCCACGGCGCCTGGCGCTCCTGGGACGCACCCGGCTCGACGAGCAGGCCACCACGGCCGCACTCGGGCGGATGCGCTCCCTCCACGACATCGACGCCGTCGCGTCCCGCCTGCCGGGCCTCGTCCACCTGATGGCCTCGATGGACGGCAAGGTCCGAGTGCAGGGCTCGGTCTCCGGTGTGCGCCAGGTCTTCACCGCCGTGGTGGACGGGGTGACCGTGGCGGCCGGCGCCGTGGGGCCGCTGCTGCGCCTCACCGGCGCGGGCCTCGACGAGACGCTGCTGGCCGCCCGCCTCCTGGCACCCGGCGGAGCGCCGTGGCCGCTGTCCCTGCGCCCGGTCCGCCGGGGTGTCGACGCGCTCGCCACCGGGCACTGGCTCGAACTGGACGCGGCCGGTCGGTCGCGGCAGATCCGCTGGTGGAACCTGCCGGAGGCCCGCCTCCCGCTCGCGGAGGGCGCGCGGGCCGTGCGCACCGCGCTGTCCGAGGCGGTCGCCACCCGGATCCGTCCGGACCGGACGATCAGCGCCGACCTGTCCGGCGGCCTGGACTCGACCTCGCTCTGCTTCCTCGCCGACGCGGCCGGCGCCGACCTGGTCACGTACCACGTCATGCCGATCGACGGCGCCAACGAGGACACCGCCTGGGCGCGCAAGGCCGCCGCCATGCTCCCGTCGGCCCGGCACCACATGCTCTCCTCGGACCGCGCCGAGAACCTGCTCGACGTCGGCTACACCGCCGACTACGCGGACCTGGCCCCGGAAGGGCCGTCGACCTGGGCCTCCGGGCTCGCACACATCCGGGACCTGGCGACACGGGCCACCGGCGAGGGCGCGACCCTGCACCTGACGGGCTTCGGAGGGGACGAGCTGTTCGGAAGGATGCCCGCCTGCGCCTGGTCGCTGGCCCGTGCCCAGCCGGTCAACGGCCTGAAGCTGCTCAATCGCTACCGGCTCGCCAACCGCTGGTCCCTGGGCGGGACCGTGCGGGCGCTCACGGACCGGTCGACGTTCGCCCAGAGCCTCGCCCGGGTCGCCGCCCGGATCAGCGACCCGCCCCCGCCGCTCGACGAGCCCGACTTCGGCTGGGTGTTCGCGCCCCGCCTGCCGGCCTGGGCCACGCCGGACGCCGCGGCGGCCGTCCGGAAGCTGCTCACCGACGCCGCTCGGGAGACCCCCGAGCCGCTCGACGCGGACCGGGCCCGGCACCAGGCGCTCGCCTCGATCGCCTTCGAGGGCAAGACGGTCCGTCAGGTCAACACCGTCGTCGCCGCAAGCGGCATCGTCTGGGACGCCCCCTTCCTCGACGACCGCGTCCTGGAGGCGGCGATGTCCACCCGGATCGACGAGCGACTGGCGACCGGGCGGTTCAAGCCGCTGCTGATCGACGCAGTCCGGGGTCTCGTACCCGCGGACATCCTCGACCGCCGCGACAAGGGCGAGTTCAGCGCCGAGGCGTTCCGGGGCATTGCCCGCAACCGGGCCCGGCTCCTGGAACTCTGCGAGGACTCGCAGCTCGCCCGGCTCGGCCTCATCGACCCGGCGAAGTTCCGGTCCGCGGTGCTCAACCCCGGGCCGATGGCCCATCACATCCAGCCGATCGAGACCACCGTGGCCTGCGAGAGCTGGCTCAGGACGCACCTTCGGCCCCACCTCCAGGACACGGGAGAACGCAGATGAAGCTGAGCCTTGCCCGCGACGTCACCCTCACCCCGATCGAGACCGGGGCGGTACTGCTCGACGGACGCCGGGGTCGCTACTGGCAGTTGAACGCGACCGGCTCCGCCATCCTGCGCAAGCTGCTCGACGGGGACTCCCCCGACACGCTCGCCGTACTCATGTCCGAGGCCGCCCCCGTGAGCCGGGACCAGGCCCACCAGGACGTGATGGACCTCGTCGACGGACTGAGCGCGGCCAACCTCGTGGAGGTCTCGCGGTGACCACCCCCGCCGTCGCGGAACAGGCCCCGCGACTTCCGCTGCACCGCCAGATCGCGCCCAGGTGCGCGGCCGGCGCGGCCCGGCTGCTGGTCAGGCTGCCTCCGGCCCGGCTCCAGCGGGTGCTGCGCGTGATCAGCCGGGGCACCCGGCCCGCCGGGTACGCCGAGACGGCGCGGGCCAGACGGTCGGTCGTCTCGGTCAGCACGCGCTGCGCCGGCCTCGGCTGCCTCCAACGGTCCGTCGCCACCGTCCTGTTGTGCAGGGCCCGGGGCAGATGGGCGGACTGGTGCACGGGGTTCCGCACCCAGCCCTTCGCCGCCCACGCCTGGGTCGAGATCGACGGACGGCCGGTGGACGAACCGGGTGAGATGGGCGTGTTCCAGACCGTGCTGGCCGTGCGCCGCCCCGAGAGGAGGAACCTCCGATGACGGCGATCCGGGCCGAGGGCCTCTACGCCTACTACGGTACGAACGCGGCCGTCAACGGCCTCGACCTGACCGTCCCCGACGGCGCGACGTTCGGCTTCCTGGGGCCCAACGGCGCCGGCAAGACGACCACGATCAGCATGCTGACCACGCTCCTCAAGCCCACGGCGGGCCGGGCGGAGGTGGCCGGTGTCGACGTGGTGAGCCGGCCCGCCGAGGTGCGCCGCCGGATCGGCATCGTCTTCCAGGAGTCGACGCTCGACCAGGACCTCACCGCGGCCGAGAACCTCCGCTTCCAGGCCGACCTGTGCGGGCTCGGCCGTCGCGAGGCACGCGGAATGATCGCCGAGATGCTCGACATGATGGAACTGTCCGGACGCAGCAACGTCCCCGTGGGGCAGTTCTCCACCGGTCTGCGCCGCCGCCTGGAGATCGCCCGGGGCCTGCTCGGCTCCCCCAGGGTCCTCTTCCTCGACGAGCCGACCACCGGCCTCGACGCGCAGACCCGCGCGGCCGTCTGGGAGTACCTGGGCAGGCGGCGCCAGGAGCAGGGCATCACCGTCTTCTTCACCACGCACCAGCTGGAGGAGGCGGAGCACTGCGACCGGATCGCGATCTTCGACAAGGGCAAGGTCGTCACCGAGGGGTCGCCCGCGGAACTGAAGTCCATCATCGGGTCCGACCTCGTCGTGCTGCGCACCGAGGACGACACGCTCGCGGCGGAACAGCTCTCCGAGCGCTTCGGCCTGACGACGGAGCCCGCGCCCGACGGACTGCGCCTGAGGGTCCCCCACGGCCCCACCCTGGTGCCGCGGCTGTGCGCCGGACTCGGGGTGACCGTGCTCTCGGTGACCACCACCTCGCCGACCCTGGACGACGTCTTCCTGCACCACACCGGGTCCGAGATCCGGGAGAGCGGGACGAAGACCCGCACACTCAGCGATATCGGGGAGGGAATGCGATGAGCGGTCTGGACACCGTACTGGACGCTCCCGCCGGGAAGGCGGCCCCAGCCGGCCCGACCGCCGGCCGCCGGGGATTCGCCCTCAGGCCGTACGCGCTGCTCTGGCGGCGGGAGATGACGCGACTGCGGCACAACCCGGTGCGCCTGATCATGGGTCTGGTGACGCCGCTGCTGTTCCTCGTCGTCCTGGGCACCGGCCTCGACGCGGCGTCCTCCAGCCTCGGCAAGGCCCAGCTGAACGACTACCGGGCCTTCCTGTTCCCCGGCACGCTGATCATGTCTGTCCAGGCGCCGGCGGTCGCCGTGGGCATCTCGCTCGTGTGGGACCGCAAGCTCGGCATGCTCCGGCAGATGCTCGTCTCGCCGTTCCCGCGCTCCAGCATCGTGCTCGGCCTCGCGTTCGGCGGGGCCACCACGGGCGCGGTCTACGGCCTCATGCTCCTGTCGGTCGGAGGCATCGCGAGCATCCGGTACACGCCGATGCTGCTGGTCGTCCTGCTGGAGACGCTGCTCGTCTCGCTGATGTTCACCTCGATCGGGCTGCTCGCCGCGGTCACGATCCGACAGGTCGAGACGTTCCAGATCGTGGTGAACCTGAGCCTGATGCCGCTGATGTTCTTCTCCGGCGCGATGTTCCCGCCGAACGGGCTGCCGGGCTGGCTCGACACCGTGGTCAAACTGAACCCCCTCACCTACGGCGTCGACGCGGTCCGCCGGACCCTGCCCGGGCCCGACATCCTCACCTCGGAGCAGACCCGGCTGATGCTCGGGCACTGGCACCCGCCCGTGGTCGCGGAACTCGGGCTGCTGGTGGCGATCACCGCCGCCGCGCTCGGCGTGGCCACCCACCGGTTCGCGCGGTCGCGGTGAGCGGGACCGTGAACGGAACCGGAGTGCACCCGGCGCGTGCCGTACGGGCATGGGAGTGGACGGGGACCGCGGCCCGGCTCCTGCTGGCGGCGGTCCTCGGCTACGCGGGCCTGCTGAAGGTCCAGGACCTCACGGAGGCCGGCCGCACGGTCGTCCTGTACCGGATTCTGCCCGATGACACCGCCCAACTCGTCGGCGGCGTCCTGCCGTTCATCGAGGTCTCGCTCGCCGTGCTGCTGCTCGCGGGGCTGGCGACCAGGGTGGTGGCGGCCGGCGCAGCCGTGCTGATGGTGGTGTACATCGCGGCCATCACCTCGGTCTGGGCCCGGGGACTGTCCATCGACTGCGGCTGCTTCAGCAGCGGAGGCACCGTGATGGACGGAGCCGTGCGCGGCTATGTCATCGACATCGCGCGCGACCTGGTCCTGCTCGCCGCGGCCGTCCTCCTGATCCGGAATCCGCGAACCCGCTACGCGCTGGACCCCTGGGTCCTGGACACGAAGGAGCGATAGGCCATGCAGGCAACGGACGCCATGGTGCGGGAGATGGTGCGGAAACGGCACCGCCGGCGGCGCACCCTGCTGGTGTCGCTCCTGGCCGCGGTCGTGGTGGTCGGGGCCGCGCTGGTGGGCGTCGGCCTCGTCCGGGCGAGCAACACCATGCCGGACAAGGTGCCGGGCACCGTCCCCGCCCAGGCGACGGACGACAAGGCGGGGCTGCTCGCCTCCAGGGGCAAGGTGCGCGTCGACCTCTACCTCGACTACCTCTGCCCCGAGTGCCGCAACACGGAGAAGGCGCTGGCCGGCGAGCTGAAGACCCTCCAGGCGAGCGGCGACGTGAGCGTCGTCTACCACCCGGTCACCTTCCTCGACAACCGCAGCAGCCCCGCAGGCTACTCGACCCGGGCGGCCTCCGCCGCGGCCTGCGCCGTCGAGCAGGGCAGGTTCGAGGAGTACACCGCGGTGCTGTTCGACCGGCAGCCCGCCGAACGCGGGCCGGGCCTGAGCGAGGCCCAGCTGATCGCGGCCGGGCAGGATGCCGGGATCACCGGCGCCGCCTTCGAGGAGTGCGTCCGGGCCGGCACGTACACGCCCTGGGTGCGGTACGTCTCCGACGTCGCCGCGTCCCGCAAGGTCGCGCTGACCCCGACCGTCACGGTGAACGGCAAACGCGTCGAGGTCACCGGGGCTGACGCGGTCGCCACCCTCACCCGCGCGGTGACGGAGGCCCGCGGATGACCCGGCTGACCGTGGCGCTCTCCGGGGACTGCATGGCGACCCGGGGAGCGCTGATCAGCTCCGAACCGGCCGCCGCCGGGCTGCGCGAGACCCTGCGCGCAGCGGACTTCGCCTTCACCAACCTGGAGGTCGTCCCCGCCACCGGACGCGGGCACCCGGTGCACAACGCGGCGGGCGGCGGCTGTCTGGTCGCGGACCAGGGCGTGGTCGACGAGGTCGCGGCGGCCGGCTTCACGGTGCTCGGCTGCGCCAACAACCACGCGCTGGACCTGGGCACGGACGGACTGCTCGGCACAGTGGACCTGTTGCGCGCGAAGGGCGTCCCGTTCGCCGGGATCGGCGCCGACCTCGCCGCCGCCCGCCGGCCGGTCTACGTCGACCGTCCCGCCGGCAGCCTGGCCGTGATCTCATGCAGCTCCACGTTCCTGCCCGGGCAGGAGGCGGCCGCCCCGTCACCGGACCTGCCGGGCCGGCCCGGGCTGAGCCCGCTGCGGCACAGCGCGACGCTGCGGGTGACGCCGGCGCAGATGGACGTCCTGCGCGGGATCGACGGCGATACGGGGCTGCGGGACCGGCGGGCCGAGGCGCGCACCCTGCTCGGCTTCGATCCCGCCATGCCCTCGCCCGGCCGGCTCAACCTGTTCGGCACCCGCTTCGAGACCGCGGACGCGCCGGGCTTCACCACCCGGTGCGATCCGGCGGACCTCGACGGGATCTCCCGGTGGGTGGCCGAGGCCCGGCGCCGCGCGGACCTCGTCCTGGTCAGCGTGCACTCCCACGAGCCCGGACTGACGCCGGAGACACCCGGCGAGTTCCTCCGCGAGTTCGCCCACCGGATGATCGACGAGGGCGCCGACATCGTGGTCGGGCACGGCCCGCACCACCTGCGCGGAGTGGAGCTCCACCGGGGGAAGCCGATCTTCTACAGCCTGGGGAACATCGTCAGCCAGATCGAACTCGCCGACCGGGTGCCGGCCGAGGACTACGCGAAGGTCTCCGCCGGTGAGCAGCTCACCCCGGGCCGGTACTTCGACGAACTCGGCGGCCACGGCCGCCGGATGTTCGCCCCGCATCGCCGGTACTGGCAGTCGCTCGTGCCGGTGCTCACCTTCGACGACGGCGTCCTGGTGGGCGCCCGCCTCCACCCGGTCGACCTGGGCTTCGGCCGGCCGGTCCACCACCGGGGCCGCCCCCGGCTGGCGGACTCCGTCGTCGCCGGGGAGATCCTCGCCGACGTCGTCCGGCTCGCGGAGCCCTACGGCACCGGGGTGACGGTCGGGGAGGCCGGGACGGGCGAGCTGGTGCTCGACGGCTCGTGACGGGCGCGGCCGGCCGGGGTCCTTCAGCCCCGGCCGGACCGCCCTCAACAGGCCGTATGCTCAACGGCAGTTGAGGGGACGGAACGGGCGCTGCTGCTAGAATCGCGGACTTCCAAGGCTCGATGAGCAGTTTGCGGGGAATGCGGGATGGCCGAGGCGGTCCGGGTGCTGATCGCGGACGATCAGGCGCTGTTGCGCGGGAGCTTCCGCGTCCTCGTCGACTCGACACCGGGGATGGAGACTGTCGGCGAGGCCGGTGACGGCGCCCGGGCGGTGGAACTCGCCCGGGAGCTCAGGCCCGACGTCGTCCTGATGGACCTGCGGATGCCCGTCATGGACGGCATCGCGGCCACCCGGGAGATCTGCTCCGACGAGACCATGGCCGGCGTACGGGTGCTGGCCCTGACGATGTTCGACATGGACGAGTACGTCTACCCGGCCCTCCAGGCGGGCGCGAGCGGATTCATGCTGAAGGACGCCTCGCCCTCGGACCTGGTCGCCGGCATCCGCGTCATCGCCACCGGCGAGGCCGTCCTGGCGCCCACGGTCACACGCCGCATGATCGAGACCGTCTCCCGCACCCGGCCGACGGCGCGGCCGGTCCCGCGGCTCGTCGGGCTCACCAGGCGGGAGCAGGAGGTGCTCGTGCTGATCGCGAACGGGCTGTCGAACGCCGAGATCGCCCAGCGGCTGGTGATCAGCCTGCCCACCGTGAAGACGCATGTGAGCAGCCTTCTGGCCAAGCTGAACGTCCGCGACCGGGCCCAACTGGTCATCATCGCCTACGAGAGCGGTCTCGCCGAGCCGGGCATGCCCGCCTGACGCCTGCCGCCTGCCCGAGGCCGCGCCCGGGCGTGGCGGAGCCGCCGTGGTGGGGAGGAGCCCAGGGGCCTCTTGCACGGCGGCTCCGCTGTCGCTGTCGCGGTCGGTGGCAGTCCGTCGGCTTCTGGAGCCGGCCGGGGCGGGTGGGGGCTACCAGTTCGCCCAGGGGAGGTTCCAGCCGCCCAGGCCGTTGTCGGGGGCGACGGTCTTCTCCTTGGTGTTCACGATCGTGACGACGTCGCCGATCAGCGAGCTGTTGAAGAACGCCCCCGCGCTGGAGGTGTCGCTGCCGCCCTCGGTGTCCTTGAGCGCGACGCAGCCGTGGCTGGTGTTCGCCTTGCCGAAGGGGTCGCCCTCGTACCAGTAGTTGCCGTGGAGGTAGGTGCCGCTCCTGGTCAGCCGCATCGCGTGCGGGACGGCGGGGATGTCGTACTCGTTGCCGAGGCCGACGGTCTGGGAGTTCATGTGGGTGACCTTCTCCTTGGACATGATCACCATGGTGCCGCCCCACGACGGGTGCTTCGCGTCACCGAGCGTGGCGGGCACGGTGGTGCTCTTGCCGTCCCGGACGACCGTCATCTGGTGCGTGGCGGCGTCGGCGGTGGAGACCTGGGAGCGGCCGATGCTGAACGGCTCGTCCTTGTCGACGTCGCCCCACACGCCCGGGGCGACCTCGATGTTCTTCAGCCGGTAGTGGATGGTCACCCTGGTGCCCGGCTTCCAGTAGTCGGCCGGGCGGAAGTCCAGCCGGTTGTCGTCGAACCAGTGGCCCTTCACCTCGGTGCCGTTGTCCGTCTCGAAGGTGATCGCCTTGGCGACGGCGTCCTTGTTCACGACCTTCGTGCTGAAGTCCACCTTGACGATCATGCCCACGCCGTACGTCTGGCCGTCGCCGATGTTGTCGTTGGTGGACACCTGCTTCTCGGGCGTGAGCGTGGTGAAGGCGGAGGTGGACGCGGCCACCAGGCCGTCGGCGTCCGCGGCCTGGGCGTTCACCGTGTACGCCGTGCCGGGGGTGAGCGCGGCGGCGGGCTTCCAGCCGGTGCCGTCCGGGGTGATCGAGCCCTGGACGGGCTTGCCGTCCTTGTCGGTCACGTCGACGGTGGTGAGCCTGCCCTTGGAGACGGACACCCGCAGGGCGTTCGGCGCGACGCCGCGGGCGCCGTCCTTCGGCTCGACGTCCAGCACGGCGGCGGACGTCTTCGAGGTGGTCGTGTTCGCGTTCCCGTCCCCGATGGCGCCGGGGGTGGCGGTGGCGGAGGCACCCGCCGGGCCGGCCGCTTCACCGCCCTTGCCCTGCTCGTCACCGCAGGCCGCGGTCATCAGCAGGACCCCGCCCATCGTCAGTGCCACCGCGCCGCGGTTGAAACGGTCGGTGGTGCGTATGGCGGAACGGGCCGCCCGAACAGTGCTCACAGGTGCTCCTTCTCGGTGTTGGTCGCCAGCTTGTCCGCCCGCTCGTCCCGGCCACAACGGTGAGCCGGCGATCAGGGACCCGGGGACGCCCGTACCCGCTCTGAGCTGGGAAGACGTAAGCTTCCTGGGACGCGTTCGCGGGATGGCGGAACCGTGGGACGGCGTGCCGCGTGCTTGTCTGCCGGAGCCCGCGCCACAGCCGCCGGGGGCGGGGGCGGGGGACGTGACGGTGCCGAGCCCGACTGCCGGGGGCGGGTGAAGGAACAGGGCCGAAGGGAATCGGGAAGTTGAGGGAGACGGACGAGGTCGCCCGGCTGCTGCAGGAGCTGAAGAGCCGGTCGGGGCTCAGTTACGGCGCGCTGGCGAAGCGGCTGCACCTGAGCACGTCGGCCCTGCACCGCTACTGCAACGGCGATGTGATGCCGACGGAGTTCGCCCCGCTGGACCACTTCTCGCGGGTGTGCGAGGCGACGCCGCAGGAACGTGTCGAGCTGTACCGGTTGTGGGTCGTCGTCCGTGCGACGCGTGGGAACAGGCCGACCGCCGCCCCTGAGCCGGTGGCACCCGCACCGCCCGCGACCGCGGTACCGGAGGCGGCCCCGGCACCGGAGCCCGTCCCGGACCGCGCCCCCGCGGTGCCGCCGCGGCGGCGCACCCGCGGCCGGGGCGTCCTCGCCGCGGTGACGGTCATCGCGCTGCTGGTCGCCGTCGGGGTCGTCGCCACCGGTCTGAGGCTCCGTCCGGACGGGGAGACCGACCCCGCCCGGGCCGCCGACGCCGGGTCGTCCACCGGATCCGCGGCCCCGTCGGCGCCCCCGTCCCTGTCCCCGCAGCTGTCCGCGGCCGCCGCCGTCGCCGCTGCCGGGGCGAGCCCGCCCGGGGCGACCGGCGGGGCGGACCCGAGCACCAGCGCACCGATCAGCGTCGCCGTCCACCCGTCCGGCTGGGACGCCAAGTGCGACCAGTACGTCGTCAACCGCCCGCCGTCCGAGGTCCCCCGACCGCCCGCCGTGCCGGAGGCGGCGGGCTGGGCCTCCCAGGTCGGCGCGGTGCCGGGCCACTCCCGGTCGGTCAAGCTCACCGTGCAGGGCACCGGCTGGGACACCGTGCTGCTGACGGGTCTCAACGTCCGGGTCACCCGGGTCGCGGCCCCGCTCGCCTGGAACGCCTACTCCATGGGCGAGGGCTGCGCCGGTGGAGTCGGCGCCCGCTCCTACCGCATCGACCTGGACGCGGCCCGCCCCGTCCCGGTCGTGGCCGACGGCAGCGGCAGCCTGCCGGTGGTCGTGACCCAGAGCGAACCGGCGGTCATCGAGGTCACCGCCGAGACCACCACCCACGACGTCAGCTGGTACCTGGAACTGGAGTGGACCAGCGGCAACCGGAAGGGGATGCTGCCCGTCGACCTCGGCCACGGCACCCCGTTCCGCACCAGCGCGGTGAAGGACCGGCCGCTGTACGCCTACCCGGCGGGCGGGCAGGCCTGGGAGCAGGCCCCGGCCCGGCGGTAACGGCGACGACGGCGGCGCCGGGGGCGGGAACGCGATCAGGACCGGGGCCCCGGGGTACGGCCCCGGCCAGGACCAGGGGCCCGGTCCGGGATCGGTCCCGGGAGCCTGCCTGGGCCCGGGGGCCGCTGGGAGGATCGACCGGGGACGCCGGAGCGCTCCCCGGGCCGCGGGCCGCCGCGAGGGGACGGCTCACGGGCGGCGGTCTCGGTGGACCGGCGAGGCCCGGGGCGGCCGACCGGCCGTAGAGAGGAGCGCCACAGCATGTCGACGCACCACGGGCCACTGCTGCCACTGCCACTGCCACTGCGGCCGTCGCCGGAGCAGAGCGGCGCCGGCCTGCCCTGGACGGCCGGTGACGCGCTGGTGGCCGTCGGGGTGGCCGTCCTGGACCTCCTCGGCTACACGATCGGCGGCTCGGACGGAAGACCGCCGATCGCCGCGACCGCGCTGGTCCTGCTGGTACTGGCGGCCCTGCCGCTGCTCACCAGGCGCCGCCACCCGCTGGCCTCGCTGGCGGGGGTGCTGGTCCTCGGCCTGGCGCTGAACCTGAGCGTGTCGATGCCGCCGCACTTCACCGGCACGCTCTGCGTCGCGCTGTTCGCCGTGGCCCGGTCCCGCGGTGTCGCGGTGGCCGTGCCGGCCGGCCTCGTGGCGGCCGCCGTACCGCTGGTGGGCCGGGGGTATCCGCTGCCGCCCGCGGTGGGGGACGTGGCGGGCAACGTGGTCGCCGCGGCGCTGGTCGTCGTCACGGCCGAGGGGCTGACGTGGTGGCAGCGCGAGGCGGAGGTCAGGCGCGGGCTGCTGGCCGACCGCGCGGTGGCGCAGGAACGGCGGCGCATCGCGCGGGAGCTGCACGACATCGTCGCCCACCACATCACCACCATGCAGCTGATGGCCGCCGGTGCCAGGGCCAACCTCGGCGGTGACACCGAGGTGGTGCGCGAGGCCCTGGTCACCCTGGAGAGCTCCGGCCGGATGGCGCTGCGCGAGATGCGCCACCTGCTCGACGTGCTGCGGGCCGACGACGAGCCGGACAGGGCGGACCGGGCTCCGGGCAAGGCTCCGGGCAAGGCGCCGGGCAAGGCGCCGGGCAAGGCGTCGGGTGAGGCGCCGTCCGCGCCGCAACCCGGGGTCGGGCAGCTCGGACAGCTCGTCGAGGAGTCCCGCAGGGCCGGCCTGCCCACCGACTTCGCCGTCCTGGGGGAGGAGCGCCCGCTGCCGCCGAGCGCCGGCCTGGCGGTGTTCCGGATCGTCCAGGAGGCCCTCACCAACACCCGCAAGCACGCCGGCCGGGCCGCCCGGGCGAGGGTCCGGCTGACCTACCACCCGGACCGGGTCACCGTCGAGGTGTCCGACAACGGCACCGCCGCGCCGCCCGACTCCCCGGCGGACGCCCCGGTGGGCGCGGGTGGTGCGCCCGGACCGCGGGCCGGCCGCACCGGGTACGGTCTGATGGGCATGCGCGAGCGCGTCGCGCTGCAGGGCGGCAGCATGGTGGCCGGGGGCATCGACGGTGGTGGCTTCCGGGTGGTGGCCAGTCTGCCGGTGGCGCCGGCGGACGGAGAGGAACGGCTCGGATGACGGGAACCGCGGAACGGATCAGGGTGCTGATCGCGGACGACCAGCCGCTGGTGCGGCGAGGCCTGGCGCTGATCCTGGCCCCCGACCCGGAGTTCGAGGTGGTGGCCGAGGCGGACAACGGGCAGCGGGCGGTGGACCTCGCGCACCAGCACCGGCCCGACGTCGTGGTGATGGACATCCGGATGCCGGTCCTCGACGGGGTCCAGGCGACCGAGCGGCTCTCCCAGGAGCTGCCCGCGTGCCGGGTCCTGGCGTTGAGCACCTTCGACATGGACGAGTACGTGGTCGCCGCCCTGCGCGCCGGCGCCTCCGGGTTCCTGCCCAAGGACGTCTCCCCGGAGGAGCTTTCGGCGGCCGTGCGGACGGTGCACGGCGGGGAGGCGGTGGTGGCGCCGCGCCTGCTCACCCGGCTGATCTCCACCTACGTCACCTCGCCCCGGCTGCCGCGGCCGCCGGTGTCGGCGCCGGTGCCGGTGTCCGCTCCGGGTGAACTGACGCCCCGTGAGATCGAGGTGTGGCACCTGCTGGCCACCGGCCTCGACAACGCCGAGATCGCCTCGGCGATGGGCATCAGCGTCTCCACGGTCAAGAACTACATCACCAGCGTCTTCGCCAAGCTGAGCGTCCGTGACCGTGCCCAGGCGGTGATCGCGGCCTACGAGTCCGGTCTGGTCGAGGCCCGGTCCGCGAACCCGGCGGGCTGAAGCGGGCTGGAGCCGGGCCGAGCCGGGCTGAAGCGAGCCGGGTCGGGCCGGCCCCCGGCGTGGGCAGGGGGCCGGCCCGAGGCCCGGGTCAGCGACAGAGGGCCGCGTCCAGGGCGTCCGTCATGTGCTGCGCGCCGACCTCGCCCGGGACGGTGGTGACGGTGATGGTGGCGGCGCGACCGTCCTCGGTGACGCCGCCGCGGGACCGGTAGCCGGGGGCGGTGCCGCCGTGGCCCCAGACGAGGCCGCCGCAGGAGAGCGGCCTGCTCTGCAGGCCCAGTCCGTAGCGGATCCCCTGGCCGATCAGATCGGCGGGGACGGTGGTGCGCATCTCGGCGAGCTGCGCCGCGGGCAGGAGCCGGCCGCCGAGGAGCGCGGTGAAGAACGTGTTGAGGTCGGTGTTGGTCGAGACGATCGCCCCCGTCGCCCAGGCCATCGAGGAGTCCATCTCGGTGTAGTCGAACCGGGGCGCGCCCGGTGTGCTGGGGAGGTAGCCGTGGGGGTGGGCCTCGTGGACGGTGGTGTCACCGACGGCGGGGAAGTAGGTGTGGCGCAGGCCGATGCGGTCGATGACGCGCTTGGTGATCTCCTCGCCGACGGGCCGTCCGGTGATCTTCTGGACGAGGAGCCCGGCGACGATGTAGTTGGTGTTGCTGTACGCCCAGCCGGTACCCGCGGGGAAGAGGGCCTTCTGGGCGAGGGCGCCGTCGAGGAGGTCGCGGGGCTCGAAGTAGCGGTACTGCACCGTGGTGAAGTCCGAGAGTTCGGGGGAGTCCATGTAGTCGGGCAGGCCGCTGGTGTGCTGGAGCAGTTGGCGGACGGTGATGCCGCGCCCGTCGATGCCGTCGCCGCGCAGCAGGCCCGGCAGGTAGGTCTCGATGGGGGAGTCCAGGCCCACCTTTCCTTCGGCGACGAGTTGGAGGACGACGACGGCGGTGAAGGTCTTGGTGTTGCTGCCGGCGCGGATCTGGCCGTCCACGGGGACCTTGGCCCCGGTGGCGAGGTCGCCGACGCCGGCGGTGTAGTTGCGGGTGCGGCCGTCGCGGCCCTTGACGGCGGCCAGTGCGGCGGGCAGGCCGTCGTCCTTGACCAGGGCGTCCAGGCTCTGTTGGACGATGTCGGGCTTGCCGCCGGCGAACGCCGTGGTCGGCGCCAGGACGCCGGCGGCCACGGCGGTGACGGTCGCCACGGCCGCCACCACCCGGTGCCGGCCACGGCGTCCGCGATGGGTTCGGTTGTGCTGTACGTGCTCGTTCATGGAGGAACTCCTCTGCTGGAGGCGGGAATTGGCGGGGCGGGCGGGTTCCGCGCGCCGAGGCG
>NZ_JBHUAL010000134.1:0-27253 GCF_042789775.1 Kitasatospora sp. NPDC056800
GGGTGCATCCGCACCCGGGCGGGGGCGCGTCCGCGGCCGCTACCGCTCCAGCGCCGACACCAGCTGGGTGCGCCGGGCGATCCGCAGCTTCCGGTAGGCGTTGGTGAGGTGGGTCTCCACGGTGCGGCGGGTGAGGCAGAGCGCGGAGGAGATCTGGGCGTTGGTGTGCCCCGCCGCCGCCAGTTCGGCCACGCGCCGTTCGGCGGGGCTCAGGGCGTGCCCGCCGTCCCGGTTCCGCACCCCGCCCTCGCGCAGCGCCTCCTCCGCCGCACCGAGGAGACGGCCGACCGGGGCCGGTCCGCCGGTCTCCGGGGCGGGCCCGGCCAGCCGCAGGGCCACGGCGTGCGCCTCGCGCAGCGTGTCGCGGCCCTTGCGGCCGCTGCCCGCCTCGATGTGGGCCCGGCCGAGGTCGATCAGCACCTCCGCGAGTTCCACGGGCGCGGCGGCCGGCCTGAGCAGTTCGGCGCCCTCGGTCAGCGAGCACAGGGCCAGCCGGCCGCCCACGGCCGCGGCGTACGCCCGCAGCGCCCGGCCGACGGTGCGCGGGGTGCCCCAGGTCCGGGCGTGGCGCAGTTCCTCCTCGGCGAGTTCGCGGGCTTCGTCCCGCCGCCCGAGCCGTACCAGGGCGAGCGCCGCTCCGGAGCGCCACGGCGTGGCGACCGGGCTGACGAAGTCGTGGGCGAGCTGGCCGGCTCCGCAGACCAGGTAGTCGTCGAGGGCGGCCTGCCAGTCGCCGTCCGCGGCGTGCAACAGGGCCCGGGTGTAGCTGAGTTCGTTCCACTCCCAGGAGCTGTCGCTGCCGGACGGGCCGACCAGGGCCACGGCCTCCCAGGCCGCGGAGCGCCGGCCGGTCTCGCGCCGGGCGGTCGCCACCATGGCCGCCAGGTGCGGCAGTCGGACGCCCTGTCCGGCGGTCGCCTCCACCAGGGGGGCGTTCTCGGCGATGACGCGGTCGAACTCCCCCGCCCAGAGCGCGGCTTCGGCCCGGACGCTGAGCAGGCACTGCAGGCCCACGTCGGTCAGGTCCGGGGGGACGGGCGGGGCGGGCAGGCACTGGCCGGTCAACTCCCGTGCCTCGTCCAGGCGGTCCGCCCACTGGAGCAGGGTGGCCGCGCTGCCGAGCCAGGCGGTCCGCAGCCGCGGGTCCACCGGCGCGGCCAGCCGCGGCCGGACCCGGTCGAGCACCTCGGCCGCCGAGCAGAGGCCGGCCCCGGCCTCGTACTCGGTGATCAGTCCGCACACCAGCGGCTCGATGGCGGGGGGTGCGGTCGGGGCGAGCGCGCGCAGGCCGGCGACGGCGCCGCGCCAGGCGTCGCTGTCGTGCGAGGAGACGAGCGCGCCGAGGGTCCCCAGCACCTGGACGAGTTCGTCGTCGTCGGCGCCGCGACCGGCCCGGCGGAGGACCTCCAGCGCGGTGTCGGGATCCCGGCGCGCGACGTGGGCCGCGCAGAGGGCGGTGGCCGCGGTGGCCCGGTCCCGGAGGTCGGTGTGCAGTTCCAGTCCGGTGCGGAGCCGGCGGATGCCGGCGGTCGCGTTGCGCGGGAGTTCCAGGGCGCCGAGGCGCATGGTGAGGGCGGCCCGGCGGTCCGGATCGAGCGGGCCGCTCAGGGCGTGGCGCAGGTACGCGGCGGACTCCGCGACGTGACCGGCGCGCATCGCCTCCTCGGCGGCCTCGGACAGCGAGCGGGCCATCCACGCCTCGCCGGGCCGTTCGACCCGCAGCAGCCGGGAGGCCACGGCGGTCGCGGGCGCGCCGCTCTCGTCGAGCAGTTCCGCGACGCGGGTGTGCAGTGCGGCGATCTCCTCCGGCGCGGCGACGGCGAGGACGGCCTCCCGCGCGAGGGGGTGGTCCAGCAGCCTGCTGATGCGGCGCGCCGACCGCTCGCCCGGGGAGCGCGTGGCGGTGCAGAGGTCGGAGAGCTGGTGGAGCAGGCCGGGGCCGACGGGCATCCCGCCCTCGGCGGCGACGGCGAGGGCGAGGCAGGCGTGGCGTACGCAGGGGTCGGCCCGTCCCAGCCAGCGGGCGATCGTGTCGCGGAAGCGGCTGCGCGACGGGGTGGACGACGGGCGGGGGAGCGCCCCGTCGGCGAAGTCGGCGACGAGCGCCCGCACCAGGGCCGGGTTGCCGATGCCCGCCTCGACGCAGGCCACGGTGGAGCGCTGGTCCAGCCCGGCGTCCCGGGCGAGGCGGATGACGGCGGGGACGCTGAGCGCGGGGAGGGCGACGGCCGTGCCGGTGGCGGGCGGGAAGGGGGCCGGACCGGACGGGTCGGCGCGCTCGGTGAGCACCAGCAGGACGGGGATCTCGGCGATGCGGCGGGCGAGGTAGCCGAGCCAGCGCCGGGACGGCTCGTCGGCGTGGTGGAGGTCGTCCACCGCGAGCAGGACCGGCCGCTCGGCGGCGGACCGGGTCAGCCTGGTCACCAGCCCGTGGAACAGCCGCTGTTCGTCCGCTCCGGCCGCGACGGAGAAGGGCACGGCCTCGTCGTCCGCGAAGAGCTGGCGGACGAGCCCGAACGGGAACGCCGTCTCCTCCGGTACGCCGCGGGCGCGTCCGACGCGTACGGCGTCACCGTCGGCCTGCCGCCGGACGATCGCCTCCAGCGCGGCGGTCCGTCCCATGCCGGACACCGGTGCCGAGAGCAGGACCCAGCGTCCGCTGCCCGCCCGCGCCGCCGCCGCGGCCGCCGAGGCCGTGCCCAGCACCTCGTCGCGCTCCAAGAGCATGTGCTCCCCATCCTGTCGGTCCTGTTCGGCCGGTCCGGCGCGTGGTACCGGTCCGGGCCGTCCCCAGCGGTCCGGACAGGGGTTTCCGCGGTCGTCGGAGCCGTATTCCGCAGGAACATCGTGAACGATCTCTTTCCGGTTCGATCTTCACCCATGGGTGGCGCGAGGCGGCCGGTCGAAACGGAAAACGGCGTGATCATGCTCATGGCAGAGCTTGATCCCGACGCTACCGCCGGGTTTCCCGCAGGGCGCCCTGCCTGCGACGACGGCCGCACCCGGCCGCCCGGCCCGTCGGGCGGGGCCCCGGGGCGGAGCGGCGGGCGGGCAGCCGCGCCCACTCGGTTCGTCGGCGTACTGGTGGGTCCCGACGAGGTTGTTCGAATACCGGCCGATTCCGTCGGGCGTCGACCGGGCGGGTGGAGCGGACCACGGGGGCGGCTTACTGTTCGGGGGTCCGCAGGCGGGTCGAGAGCGGGCAGTCCGAGAGTGGGGAGGCCGAGGGTGTCCGAGACGAGGAAGCCGGTGCTGTACGTCGTGGTGTGCGCGGCGGGGGTCGCGGGCGGGGTGGGGGAGCTCATCTCGGCCGCGCAGGAGCAGAACTGGGACGTGGGGGTGGTGGCGACGCCCCAGGCCATGGGGTTCATCGACGCCGAGGCGATCGAGGCGCGGACCGGGTACCCGATCCGCTCCGCCTGGCGGAAGCCGGGGGAGCCCCGGCCGCTGCCGGACCCGGACGCCCTCGTCGTGTCCCCCGCCACCTTCAACACGCTCAACAAGTGGGCCCTGGGCATCTCGGACACCCTGGCGCTGGGGATCCTCTGCGAGTCGTACGGCTGGGGTGTCCCGGTCGCCGTCCAGCCCTGCCTGAGCGCGGCGCAGGCGGCGCATCCGGCCTATGCGGACAGCCTGGCGAGGCTGCGGCGGATGGGGGTGCGGATCGCGGACTTCACGCCGGGCTCGTACGACTGGACGCGGGCCTTGGAGCTGCTGCGGGACTGACAGGGTGGCTGATCGGGCCCGGTGATCCTTGCAGTGTGGGGGGTGGCCCGGGCCGAACCCGCGGAGGTAGCGTCCGGGCAGGTCAGCGAGGGTACGGGAGGTTTCCGGTGGCGGCGGTCAACGGCGAGGTGTCGTTCTGGTACGCGGCGGACGGGGTGCCGGAGCCGGGTCCCGCGCTGCCCGGGGACCGGGACGTCGACGTGTGCGTGGTCGGCGGCGGGTACACCGGGCTCTGGACGGCCTACTACCTGAAGAAGGCCGACCCCGCCCTCCGGATCGCCGTCCTCGAACGGCGGTTCTGCGGCTACGGCGCCTCCGGGCGCAACGGCGGCTGGCTGTACAACGGCTTCGCGGGGCGCGGCGCCTTCGCCAGGCGGTACGGGCGGGAGCGCGCGGCCGCGATGCAGCGGGCGATGGACGAGGCGGTCGGGGAGGTCGTCGGCGTCGCCGGGGCCGAGCGGATCGACGCGGACATCGTGCGCGGCGGCGTCCTCGAAGTCGCCCGCAGCAAACCGCAGTTGGAGCGCCTGCGGGCCCACGTCGAGGCCGAGCGGGCCTACGGCGAGGGCCGGGTCGAGCTGCTCGACGCCAAGGAGGCGGCCGAGCGGATCAACGTCGCCGGCACCCTCGGCGGCTGCTGGACGGCGCACGGCGCCCGCATCCACCCCGCCCGGCTCGCCCGCGGACTGGCCCGCACCGTCCGGGAGTTGGGCGTCGAGGTGTACGAGGGGACGGCGGTCACCGCGATCCTGCCCGGCAGCGGCTACCGCAAGCCCCGCGCCGTCACCCCGTACGGCACCGTCACCGCCGACCACGTGCTGCGCGCCACCGAGGGGTTCACCGCCGGGCTGCGCGGCGAGAAGCGCACCTGGCTGCCGATGAACTCCGCGATGGTCGCCACCGAGCCGCTGCCCGCCGAGTTCTGGGCGGAGGCCGGCTGGGAGGGCCGCGAGGTGCTGGGCGACTTCGCGCACGCCTACATGTACGCGCAGCGCACCGCCGACGACCGGATCGCGCTCGGCGGGCGGGGCGTGCCCTACCGGTTCGGCTCGCGGACGGACTCGGACGGCAGCACCCAGGTGGAGACGGTGCGCCAGCTCCGGGCCGTCCTCGACCGGTTCTTCCCGGCCGCCGCGCACGCCCGGATCGACCACGCCTGGGCGGGCGTGCTCGGCGTCCCCCGGGACTGGTGCGCCACCGTGGAGCTGGACCGGGTGAGCGGGCTCGGCTGGGCCGGCGGGTACGTCGGCAGCGGGGTGACCACCACCAACCTGGCCGGCCGCACCCTGCGGGACCTGGTGCTCGGCCGGGACACCGAGCTGACCCGGCTGCCCTGGGTGGGCCACACCGTGCGGCGCTGGGAGCCGGAGCCGCTGCGCTGGCTCGGGGTGCACGCGATGTACGCCGCGTACCACGCCGCCGACCGGCAGGAGGCGGCCGGCCGGGCCACCACCTCGCCGATCGCCCGGGTCGCGGACCTGGTCTCCGGGCGCTGAGCCTCCGAGACCGGGCCTCCGGGCCTCCCGCGACAGGGCCTTCGGGAAACCGGGTGTTGAACGGGAGCGGGCGGCACCGGGTTGACGGTCCGGCGGCGTGCCGACCCGGTGCGACGGCCGCCGGTGCGGTCGTCCCGCCAGGATGTCCGGATGACAGTGAACGAGGCGGACCCGCCGGCGCCGCGCGATCCACGGCCGTCGCTTCGATCGTCCGTTCGGACGTGCCGCCGAGCGGAGTCGGCCCGCAGCACCCACGGTGAAGGCGTGCTGAGGAGAACACTGCCGGCCCTCGCGGTCGCCCTGCTGCTCTGCGCGCCGACGAGCGGCGCGTGGGCCAGGTCGCCGGGCCGGCAGGTGGCGGTCGTGGACCAGGCCTCGCGCAGCGTGCTGGTGTTGCAGAGCGCCGAGGAGCTGATGGCCTACCGCGGCCCGGGCCGACTGCCGGTCGTGTGGGGCTGGAGTGCCGACCGCGCACCGGAGTTGACGGATCTGGCGCCCGCGCGCAGCTGGACCGACCCGGACGAGGCCAAGTCCCGGATCCGGCAGGGGCGGCGCTTCCTGCTGACCACCGCCTCCGGCGGGCTGGCCGCCGTCGTGGAGACCACCACCGGCCGCGTCCACTGGGCGACGGACCTCGGGACGGCCGCCAATCCGCACAGCATCGAGCTGCTGCCGGACGGCAACGTGGCCGTGGCGGCGAGCGCGGGCGGCTGGGTGCGGCTGTACGCGGCCTCGCAGGGCCCGCGGGCCGCGGCGTACGCGGAGTTCCCGCTGCCCGGTGCGCACGGGGTGCACTGGGACGGGCGGACCGGCCTGCTCTGGGTGCTCGGCGACACGGCGCTGACCGCGCTGCGGGTCGGCGGCACCCCGGCCGCGCCCGCCCTCACCGTCGTGCGGAGCAGCCCGCTGCCCGACCGCGGCGGGCACGACCTGGCGCCCGTCCTGGCGGATCCCGGACGGTTCTGGGTGGCCACGCTGACCGGCCTGTGGCGCTTCGACCCGGCCACCGACCGCTTCACCGCCGTGCACCTGGCCGATCCGGCCGCCGAGCGGGACCTCAAGAGCGTCGGCGACGAACCCGGCACCGGACGGCTGCTCACGGTGGCGCCCGAACACGAGGCGCCGTGCGACTGGTGCACCTCGGTGATCACCCTGCACCGGCCGGAGGGGACGCGGTCGCTGCGGGGCTCGCACCTGTACAAGGCGAGGTGGTGGAGCGTCTGGTAGCAGATTTCGTTCCCCGAGGAGTCGATCCGGGGCCGCGCGTCGTGGATACCACTCGAATTGCGGACGGCATTCGACTGATGGGGCATATTGTGTACACCGACAAACTACTCCGATGGAGGTCAGTTTTCCGTCGCGGTCGGCAAACCATCCGTCGACCCCCGTCGGCTGGGATAGCGTCGTGGGGTCGGGGGGTCGACACCGATCCGGTGCATTCGAACGCTAGCTACTGGGCCGTAATGGCCGAATGAGTCATGGAGAAAATCATGCGGAATTTCCCTGCGGAAAACCGGCCAGACGGAGTCGACGACCTTCAACTCGCGATGGAATCACTGGCCGCCTTCCCGTCCCGGAACGCAGGGAGCGGGGCGGATGTGACCGAGCGGCTCGCGGCCGTCCACGATCTGTGCCGCGCGGTCGACGCGGTGCTGGACAGCCTGGTCGTCCAGGCCGCCGCCGAGGCGGCCGAGGAGGGTTGGACCGCGGCCCGGATGGCGGCCGAACACTCCGGCTACTACGCCAGGTTGCAGCGCGCGCTGCTCCCCGCCGGTGCCGGGCTGACCCGGCAGTGAGCGCGGTGCTGCCGGGCGTGCACGTGCTGTCCTGCCCCACCCGGTGGAGCGACGTCGACGAGAACGGGCACATCAACAACGCCCGTCTGGTCGGCTACATCCAGGAGGGGATTTACGACCTGTTCTGCCACCACGAAACCGCCGTCCGGGAGTCGCTGTTCCCGTCCGGGTTCATTATCGCCAGGCACGAGATCGACTACCTGGAGCAGTTGCACCACCGGCCCGAGCCGCTCTCGGTGGTGCTCACCGTGGAACGGCTCGGACGGAGTTCCGCCCAGGTCGAGGTGAATGTCTGCCGGGACCGGCTCACCTTTATGCGGGCGCGGACCGTGGTGGTCGCCCGGGACCGCGAATCCGGCCGCTCGCGGGCGCTGAGCCCGGCGGAACGGATCTTTCTCTCGGCGTTTATGCCGGACCCGGCCCGGGCCCAGGCGGTCCTGGCGGCCACCACGGTGACCGCGGCGGCAGCGGTGAGCGCGGCGCCCCCGGCGCAGCGCGTGGCGGCCGGCCCGGTCACCGGCGGGCTGCTGCCGTCCCGGCGGCCGCGCAGGCGGTGCCACGCCTCGGCGCGGTGAACGGCGCGGCGGGCGGTGCGGCGGGCGGTGCGGTGCGGTGCGGTGAACAGTGCGGTGCGGTGAACAGCCCGGTGGACCGCAGGACGGACCGTTGCCCCGGGGCGGCGGCGTGATCGACGGCGGCGGCCGGTTCCGAAGGCGCCGGGGCGAGTTACGCTGAGCAGCACGGGCACCGGTACGTCCCACGGCGGTCACGGACCGCGATCCCCGTCCTGGCCCAGGGCGAGCGCGCCGCCGTCGGTCCGGCCGAGCCCGCCGACCGGAAGGAGGACGCGATGACCATCTCCTGGGAGGACTTCCTCGCCCGCGTCGTGGAGCGCGGCGAGTACCGGGGCGCGGCCGAGGCGGACCACGCCACCCGGGTCGTGCTGGCCCTGCTCGGCGAGCACCTGGTGGGGTCCGAGCGGGGCGAACTCGCCGACGCGCTGCCCGAGACCTACGCCTCGCTGCTGCGCGACGCCCAGCCCGCGGCCGAACCGCTGACCGCCGAGCGGTTCGTACAGGCTGTGGTGGGGTGGATCGACGGGGCGACCCCGGCGACGGCGCAGTGGGACATCGGGGCCGTGCTCAGCGCCGTCGCCGACCTCGTCCCCGGCGAGCTGCTGGACCAGGTGATCGAGCAACTCCCGGACGGCTACGACCTGCTGTTCGGCCACCCGGCACCGGCCTGAGCCTGCGGCCGGTTCTGCCGCCTGAGCCCGCGGCGGGTGCCCGCCGCCTGAGTCTGCCGCCCGCGGCCTCGGCCGGTCGGCGCGGCTACCCCGTGGTGGCCCGGAACAGCTCCGCGCCCGGGCCGGTCAGTGCGACCGGCCCGGCGCCCGGGCGCAGGTAGGCCGACGCGCCCGCCGGAAGCGGGAGTTCGGAGCCGTCGGGGGCCCGCAGCAGGGCCCGCCCGGAGACGCAGAGCAGGATCTGCGGGGCGGGGCGGTCGACCCGGACGGCGGCGGCTCCGGGGCGCAGCCGGGAGAGCCTGAACTCCTCGGCCGGCGACGGGTACTCCTCCTCGAAGCCGTCGCCGGTCGGGCGCGGGGCGAGCAGCTCGACCTCGCCGGGCCGGAAGTCCGTGACCGCCAGCAGGCCGTCCACGTCGACGTGCTTGGGCGTGAGGCCGCAGCGCAGCACGTTGTCCGAGTTGGCCATCAACTCCACACCCAGGCCCCGCAGGTAGGCGTGCGGCACCCCGGCGTCCAGGTACAGCGCCTGCCCGGCGGTGAGCCGGACGTGGTGGAGCAGCAGGGCGGCGAGCAGCCCCCGGTCGCCGGGGTACTCCTCGGCGAGGCGGGCGTACGCGCCGCTGCTCGCGCCGTACGGCCCGCCGGCGGCCGCCGTGCGGCGCAGGGCGCCCGTGACGGCGGCGAGTTCGGAGCCGTCGGTGTTCAGGCCGGAGCGCAGCAGCTCGGGCAGCACGGCCTCGGCGGGCCGGGTGCGCAGGGCGGCGGCCCAGGGGGCGAGCACGCCGAGCGCGTCCAGCAGCCGGGCGGTGTCGGCGGCCGGGCGGAAGCCGCACAGCGCCTCGAAGTCGCCGAGCGCGCAGAGGAGTTCGGGCTTGTGCCCGCGGTCCTTGTAGACCCGCTCCGGCGCGTCCAGCGGGATGCCCCGGGCCTGTTCCGCCGCGTACCCGGCCTCGGCCTGGGCTCGGGTGGGGTGGACCTGGAGGGAGAGCGCCCGGTCGGCGGCCAGCACCTTGAACAGGAACGGCAGCGCCGGGCCGAACCGCCGGACGGTGTCCGCTCCGAGCTGGCCGTCCGGGTCGGCGTCGATCAGCCGGTCCAGCGGCCGCGGGCCGCTGCCGTCTCCGCCGTCGCCGGACCCGCACAGCAGGGACGGCGCCGACGGGTGGGCGCCCAGCCAGAGTTCGGCCTGCGGGGTGCCGTCGGGCGCGGCGCCGGTGAGCGCGGGGATGGCGGTGGGCGAACCCCAGGCGTAGCGGCGGACGGGGTTCTTCAGGAGGGCGAACGGCGGCATGCGGGCGGCTCCGGGGAGACTCAGCGGCAGAGCGCGGCCGCGCCGATCAGCCCGGCGTCGGTGCCGAGCTCGGCGCGGCGCACGTCCAGGCCGCGGATGTACGAGAGGGCGGCGTAGCGGTCCAGGTGGCGGGCGAGCGGGGCGAACAGCACGTCCCCGGACTCGGCCACGCCGCCGCCGACGACGACCCGGGAGAGGTCCACCAGGGCGGCCGTGGCGGCGATCCCGGCGGCCAGTGCCTGGGCGGCGCGGTCGAAGGAGGCGAGCGCGACCGGGTCGCCGGCGGCGGCGGAGGCGGCGACGGCGCGGGCCGTCCGGTCGTCGTCCTCGGGCCGCCAGCCCTCGGCGAGCGCCCGGCGGGCGATCGCGGTGCCGCTGGCGAGGCCCTCCAGGCAGCCGCGGGAGCCGCACGGGCAGGGCTCGCCGTCCAGGTCGACGGTGATGTGGCCGAGGTGGCCGGCGTTGCCGCTGGGGCCGGGGCGCACCGCGCCGTCGAGCACGAGTCCGGCGCCGACGCCGGTCGACACCACCAGGCAGAGCGCGTTGTCGGCGCCCCGGGCCGCGCCCTGCCAGTGCTCGGCGGCGGCCATCGCGACGCCGTCCCCGGCGAGGTGGACGGGCAGCGTGCGCGCGGCCACCGCGGGGTGCGCGGCGACCGCGGCGACCAGCGGGAAGCCGCGCCAGCCGGGGATGTTGACCGGGCTGACGGTGCCGTTCGCGAGGTCGACGGGGCCGGCGCTGCCGATCCCGACGGCCGTCACGGCGGCCCAGTCGGCCGTCCCGGCGAGCCGCTCCAGCACCTGGTGCACCACGGCGAGCACGGCCGCGCCGGGCTCGGTGGCGGGGGTGGGCAGCTGGAGCCGGTGCCGCAGCCGTCCGTCGGCGTCGACCAGCGCCCCGGCGATCTTGGTGCCGCCGATGTCGAGGGCGGCGAACAGCGGGGTGAACGGCACGGTGGGCTCCAGGAAGTAGGGGGCGGCGCCCCGGCCGCGGGGACCGGGGCGCCGAACAGCGTAGATCAGCCCCGGCGGGCGGCGCTGAGCCGCAGGGTGACCAGCTCGAACGGGCGCAGCGCGAGGCGCACCGCGCCGTCCTCGACCGCCACCTCGCCGCGGGTGCCGTCCCAGGGCCGCTCCAGCAGGTCGCAGGGGACGGCGCCGGCCAGCGGGTAGGAGGTGGTCAGTCGGCCCCGGGTGCGGCCGCCGCCGGCCTCGTAGACCCGGACGATCAGGTCACCGCTGCGGTCGTCGGCGAGCTTGACGGCGCTCACCACCAGGGCGTCGTTGTCCAGCTCCACCAGCGGGGCGACCCGCTCGGCGCTGCCGGTGACCGTCCGCTCGGGCAGGCCGATCCGGTAGCCCTCGCGGACGGCGTCGCCGATCGCCGCGCCCGGCACCAGGGCGTGCCGGAAGCGGTGCAGGCCCTGGTCGGTCTTCGGGTCGGGGAAGCGCGGGGCGCGCAGCAGCGAGAAGCGGACCGTGGTGGTGGTCCCGCCGTCGTCGGGGCGCACGGTGCGGGTGACGTCGTGGCCGTAGGTGGAGGCGGTGACCAGGGCGACGCCCCAGCCGGGCTCGTCGAGGTGGACGAAGCGGTGGTTGCAGGCCTCGAACTTGGCCGCGTCCCAGCTGGTGTTGGTGTGGGTGGGCCGGTAGAGGTGGCCGAACTGGGTCTCGGCGGCGTAGCGCTCGGTGTGGACGTCCAGCGGGAACGCGGCCTTGAGGAACTTCTCGGTCTCGTGCCAGTCGACCTCGGTGTCGATGTCCACCCGCTGCTCGCCGGCCGGCAGGGTGAGGGTCTGGACGACGGTGGAGGAGCCGAAGGAGCGGGCGATCCGCACCGAGGCCCCGGCGGGGGAGGACGCGGCGGTGAGCGAGTCCACGCCGGTCAGGTCGGTGACGGTGTTGCGGTAGAACTGGTCGACGTCCCAGGCGTCCCACATGTTGGGGAAGTCGGGGTGCAGTTGGAGCAGGTTGGCCCGGCTGCCGGGGGCGACGGTCTCCCGGCCGGTCGCGGTCTCGACCACCGAGGCGATCAGGCCGTCCGCGTCCACGGCGACCTCCAGCAGGCCGTTGCGCAGCGTGAAGCCGCCCCCGGGGCGCTCGACCGCCTCGCAGGTGCCGTCCGGCAGGCCGACCGCGGCGGCCCCGCCGGCCGGCACCGCCGAGCGGCCGTGCGGCGCCGAGTTGAACACCAGCTCCCGCCCGCCGGCGGCCGCCCCGGCCAGCGCCTGCTGGGCCGCGCCGATCAGCGCCTCCAGCTCCCCGGCCAGCGCCGCGTACGTCGCCTCGGCCTCGCGGTGCACCCAGGCGATGGACGAGCCGGGCAGGATGTCGTGGAACTGGTGCAGCAGCACCGTCTTCCAGATCCGGTCCAGCTGCTCGTACGGGTACTCCGCGCCGGTGCGCAACGCGGCGGTGGCGCACCAGAGTTCGGCCTCGCGCAGCAGGTTCTCGCTGCGCCGGTTGCCCTGCTTGGTCTTCGCCTGGCTGGTCAGGGTGGCGCGGTGCAGCTCCAGGTAGAGCTCGCCGACCCAGACCGGCGGGTTCGGGTACTCGGCCTCGGCCTTGGCGAAGAACTCGGCGGGCTTCTCCCAGCGGACGGTGGCCGAGCCCTCCAGGTCCTTCATCCGGGCCGCCTTGGCGACCATCTCGCGGGTGGTGCCGCCGCCGCCGTCGCCCCAGCCGGTCGGGGCGAGCGAGTGCCGGGCGACGCCCTTGTCCTTGAAGTTCTTCGCCGCGTGGGCGATCTCGCTGCCCTTCATCGAGCAGTTGTAGGTGTCCACGGGCGGGAAGTGGGTGAAGATCCTGGTCCCGTCGATGCCCTCCCAGAGGAAGGTGTGGTGCGGGAACTTGTTGATCTGGCTCCACGAGATCTTCTGCGTCAGCAGCCACTTGGAGCCGGCGTTGCGGATGATCTGGGGCAGGCCGCCGGTGAAGCCGAAGGTGTCCGGCAGCCAGGCCTCGTGGTTCTCCACCCCGAACTCGTCCAGGAAGAACCGCTTGCCGTGCACGAACTGCCGGGCCATCGCCTCCGAGCTCGGCATGTTGGTGTCGGACTCCACCCACATGCCGCCCGCCGGGACGAACCGGCCCTCGGCGACGGCCTTGCGGACCCTGGCGTACACCTCCGGGCGGTGCTCCTTGATCCAGGCGAACTGCTGGGCCTGGGACATGGTGTAGAGGAAGTCCGGCTCGTCCTCCAACAGCGCCGTCATGTTGGCGGTGGTGCGGGCCACCTTGCGGACGGTCTCGCGCAGCGGCCACAGCCAGGCCGAGTCGATGTGCGCGTGGCCGATCGCGCTGATCCGGTGCGCGGACGGCACGGCGGGCGCGGCCAGCACACCGGCCAGCTCCGAACGGGCCGCCGCCGCCGTGCCGTTGACGTCCTGGAGGTCGACGGCGTCGAGCGCCCGTTCGACCGCGCGCAGGATGTCCCAGCGGCGGGCGCCCTCCACCGGCAGCTCGGCCATCAGCTCGCCGAGCACCTCCAGGTCCAGCACCAGCTGCCAGACCGTCTCGTCGAAGACCGCGAGGTCCATCCGGGTCAGCTTGTACTGCGGCTGGTCGCCGGCCGTCTCCTTGTCGCCCAACTCGGTGGGCAGGAAGGGGTGGTAGTCCAGGATGACCGGGTTGGAGGCGGCCTCGACGTGCAGCAGCACCTGCTCGCCGCCGGCCGCCGGGGCGGCGATCCGCACCCACTGGTTCTGCGGGTTGAGGCCCTTCACCGGGGAGCCGTCCGGGCGGTAGACCAGGCCCTCGCACTGGAAGCCGGGCATGTTGGCGTCGAAGCCGAGGTCGATCAGCGCCTCGACGGTGCGCCCGGCCCACTCCTGCGGCACGGTGCCGGTCACGGTGATCCAGCTGGTGCCCCAGGGCGCTCCCCAGGCGTCGCCGACCGCGATCGGGGTGCGCGGGGCGGCCAGGCCCTCGGCGACCGGGACGGGCTCGCCGGGAGCCGTCCAGATGCCGACCTCCAGCGGGACGGACTCGGGGTAGACGGCCGGGCGGATGCGCTCGTCCAGGACGCGCTTGAGGCGGGACTCGACCAGGGTGCGGTCATCGTGCATGTCAGCGGGCTCCGTTGCGTGGCTGAGGGGAACGGACGGACTAGAGGGACGGTACGTCGGAGGGGTGGACCACCTCGGTGATGCCGCGCGCGGCGAGGTGCTCGCGGTCCTCGGCGCGCTCGGCGAGCACCGTGGTCGGGCGGGCGCCCTCCTCGGCGAGGCGCATGAACGCCTCGTACACCGGGCCGCCGGGGCCGCAGACCGAGCGCCGGGGCGAGAGGGCCTCGTCGCCGGTGGCGACCACCACGGCGGTGCTGCGCGGCTTCGGCGGCTGCCAGGAGCGGCGGGCCTCGGCGGCGGCCTCGGCGAGCCGGGCGCCGGCCGGCTTGACCGTCCGGTCGGTGGTCAACAGGCCGAGGCTGTACTCCAGTTCGGGGAAGTCGGCGAGCGAGCGGTCCACGTCGTGCGAGCACCACCAGGTCACGCCCCACAGGTCCGGGCAGTCCAGCACGGCCTCCACGGTGGCGCCGGTGAAGCGCGCCGCGTCCTGCGGGGTGATGTGCGGGGCGGGCGCGCCGACCTCCTGCAGCCAGACCGGGCGGGCCGGGTCGTCCGCCCAGGCCTTGGACAGCTCGACCAGGTAGGCGGCGTGCTGCGCGGTGGCGGTGGAGTGGGCGCCGTAGCGCTGGGCGGTGCCGTTGAACACCCAGGAGTGCACGGCGGTCGCGGCGCCGATCCGGGCCGAGTGCCAGGGGGTGAACGGGTGCTCGTCCAGGTACCAGGCCGCGTCGTACGAGGCGTGCAGGTGCAGCCGGCCGGGGGCGCCCTGCTCGCAGGCGTCGAGCATCCGGCGCAGCCAGGCCTCCGCCTCGGCGGGGGTGGCCCGGTCCGGGTCGGGGTGCGGGGCGCCGGAGAACTGGTTGATCTCGTTGCCGAGCGTCATCCCGAGGAAGTTGGGCCGCTCGCTCAGCGCGTCGGCGAGGGTGCGCAGGTAGGCGGCCTGGCCGTCGAGCACCTCGGGGTCGGTGAAGATGTTGCGGCGGTGCCAGGTCTGCGTCCAGGACGGGAGGAAGTCGAAGCTGGACAGGTGGCCCTGCAGGCCGTCCACCGCGACGTCGAGACCGCGCTCGCCGGCCGCGTCCACCAGGGCCGTCAGCTGCTCGACGGCGCGCGGGCGGATCAGGGTGCGGTTGGGCTGGAAGACCGGCCAGAGCGGGAAGACCCGCACGTGGTCCAGGCCGAGGGCGGCGATGGAGTCGAAGTCGGCGCGCACGGCGTCGAGGTCGAAGTCGAGCCAGTGGTGGAACCAGCCGGCGCTGGGCGTGTAGTTGACGCCGAAGCGGGGAGCGGTGGTCATCGGGGTCATCGGAGGGCTTCCTCAACGGGTGTGGGGCGTACGGACGGTGGGTCGTCACCGGCGGGGGCGGTCCCCGGTCGGGCTATCCCTTGACGGCTCCTTCCTCGACGCCCTTGAAGAAGAAGCGCTGGCAGACGCCGAACACCACGACGATCGGCAGGAAGGCGATCATGGTGCCGGCCGCGATCAGCCGGGGGTTGGCGGCGAAGGTGCCGTTGAGGTACTGGAGCCCGACGGTGAGGGTGTACTTCTGCGGGTCGTTGAGCACGATCAGCGGCCACAGGAAGTCGTCCCAGGCGCCGATGAAGGTGAAGATCACGATCACGCTGAGCATGCCGCGCACGTTCGGCAGGCCGATGTGCCACAGCCGCTGCCAGACGTTGGCGCCGTCCACCAGCGCGGCCTGGTCCAGCTCGGCCGGGACGGCGGCGAAGGCGGTGCGCATCAGCAGCACGTTGAGCATCGCGATCGAGCCGGGCAGTGCGACGCCGGCCAGGGTGTCGGCCAGGCCGAGTCCGCGCACCAGCACGTACTGGGAGACGATGGTGACCTCGCCGGGCAGGATCAGGGTGGCGAGGAAGAGGCCGAGGACGAGCTTGGCGCCGCGGAAGCGCAGCCGGGCGAGCGCGTAGCCGGCCAGCGTGCAGCCGACCACGTTGCCGGTGATGCAGACCACGGCGACGATCACCGAGTTGAGCGCGTAGGTCCACACCGGGATGACCTCGGCGACCTTGCCGTAGTTGCCCAGGGTGGGCTGGTCGGGCAGGAAGCTCGGGGTGCGGGTGTAGACGTCCTCGGCGGGGCCCTTGAGGGAGGTCGACAGCTGCCACAGGAAGGGGCCGATGACCAGCAGCAGGACCAGCACCAGGAGCAGGTAGCGGGCGGCGGTCTGCGCGGTGGAGGGGGTGTTGAAGCTCCGGGAGCGCCTGGCGGGGCCGGTGGGCCTGGCGGCCTTGGCGGCCTTGGCGGCCTTGGTGGGCGTGTCGGGGGACTGGGGCGTGCGGACGGTGGTCATGGGGGGTCAGGCCGCCTTCCGGTTCAGCCGCATCAGGAACAGCATCGGGCCGAGGGTGACGACGAACAGCAGCAGGCTGAGCGCCGAGGCGTAGCCCAGGTGCCCGTTGAAGCCGCGGCTGTACATCTGGATCAGCATCACCACCGACATGTCCCGGCCGCCGGGGCCGCCGAGGCCGTTGGAGAGCACGTACAGCTCGGAGAAGACGCGCAGCGAGCTCACCGAGATCAGCGCCGAGATCAGGATCATGGTCGGGCGCACCCCGGGCAGGGTGACGTGCCAGAACCGGTGCAGCGGTCCGGCGCCGTCCACGGCCGCCGCCTCGTGCAGCTCGCGCGGGACGTTGGCGAGCGCGGACAGGTAGATGACCATGTAGTAGCCGAGGCCCTTCCAGACGGTCAGGGCGATCGCGCTGAACAGCAGCAGCCAGCGGTCGGTCAGGAAGGCGACCGGGGAGTCGGCCAGCCCGGTCTGCTGCAGCAGGCCGTTGGCCAGGCCCCGCTCGTCCAGCACCCAGCCCCAGATCAGCGCCACCACGACGGCGGAGGCGATCACCGGGGTGTAGAAGGCGGTGCGGAAGAAGGTGATGCCGGGGATCTTGCGCTGCACCAGCAGGGCGAGCAGCAGCGGCAGGACGGTCAGCAGCGGCAGACAGACCAGCATGAACACGATGCTGTTGACCAGGGCGTCGGCGAGCTGGTCGTCGTCCAGCAGCCGGCCGTAGTTCTCCAGGCCGGTGAACTGCCCGCCGCCCAGGGGCTTGGCGTTGGTGAAGGAGAGGATCACCGTGTTGACGGCCGGCCAGAGGTTGAAGACGGCCAGCCAGACTATCGCGGGCCCGGCGAGCAGCCAGGGGGTGAACCAACGCCGGTGGGTCATGCCGTTGCCTTCCTGGGGCCTGGGGGTGGTGCGGGTGATTCCCGGGGAGCGGCGGGCGCGGGGGAGGCCCGCCGCTTCGCCGGTACTTCGCCGGTACTTCGCCGGTGCCGCGCCGGAACGTCTCCGGTACGTCGCTGGTACGTCTCCGGTGCTTCGCCGGTGCGGGGTGGGGCACCGCGGGGCTGGTGCCGGGGCGGCGTCGGATCAGCCCTTGAGCAGCTTGTTGCACTGCTCGACGGCGGTGTCCAGCGCCTGCTTGGAGCTGGTGTCGCCGCTGATGGCCAGCGCGAACTGCTGCTTGATGATGGTGCCCATCGCGTCGTCGACCTCGACCGGCTGGATCAGCTTGGCCTTGGCGAGCGAGGCGAAGGCCGTCACCTTGGCGTCGCCCGCGTTGGTGCCGTCGCTCTTGCTGAAGAACGGGTCGTTCGCGGAGGCCTTGGTGGACGGGAACACGCTGGTCAGGTGGGCGAAGGCGGCCTGGTTCTCGGGGCTGGTCACCCAGCGGGCGAGGGCCACCGCGGCGGCCGGGTTCCTGGTGTTCTTCGGGATGGACAGGCCCTGGACGTACAGCGGCGGGGTGGCCATCGCGGGGGAGGAGACGACCTTCGGGGCGAGGGTCGGGTTGTCGGTGGCGAGGCTGGTGATGTAGTTGCCGCCGCCGGTGGTCCAGGCCACCGTGCCGGAGCTGAAGAGCTTGGAGTTGCCGGCGTAGGTGTCGGTGAGCACCCCGTTCGGCATCAGGCCCTCCTTGAAGGCGTCGCGGTACTTGTCGAGCAGCGCGGCGGCCTCGGGGGTGTTGAAGGTGAAGGACTTGCCGTCGTCGGACATGATCTTCACGCCGATGTTGTACAGGTCCCCGATGCCCGGCTTGCGGCTCATCAGGTAGGTCTGGCCGCCGGACTTCTCCTTCATCGTCCGGGCCTGGGCGATCAGCTCGTCCAGACTGGCCGGGGGCTTCTGCGGGTCCAGGCCGTTCTTCGTCAGGAGCTCGGAACTCCAGTAGTTCACATCGGTGTTGAGGTACCAGGGGTAGCCGAAGGTGCCCTGGTAGCCGTTGAACCGGTAGGCGTCCACGCCGCCGGGGACGTACTCCTCGGCGAGCTTGGGGTCGGCCTTGGCGATGTCCAGCAGGACGTCCTTCTTCGCCAGCGGGAAGGCGAAGTCCGGCGGGAGGTTGACCACGTCGGGCAGGCTGCCAGCGGCGGCCTGGCTGAGCACCTTGTCGGAGTAGCCCTCACCGGGCTGGTCGAGCCACTCGACGTCGACGCCGGGGTACTTCTTCTTGAAGCCGTCCAGCACGCCCTGCATGTAGTCGGTGAACTTCGGCTTGAGCGACCAGGTCTGGATCGAGACCTTGCCCTTGACCTCGCCGGTGGCGGCCGCACTCGCCACCGCGTCGCTGTCCTTGGTGTCGCCGGAACCGAGTCCGCAGCCGGTGAGCGCGGCAGTGGCGAGCGCGGTCGTGGTCAGTGCCGCCCAGATTCTTCGCATGAGGGTCTCCCGGTCCTGGGGGTGGGTGGGGGATCGTGCCGAGCTCGGGGGTTGTGTCGGATTCCGCAACCTGACTAACTAAACCGGTCTAGCTATGCCAGGGACTATGCTCCCGCCTAAACTTGGATGTCAAGAGAGGAGTCGGGTTCTGTGGGCAGACCGACGATCGCCGACATCGCCCGCCAGGCCGGTGTCTCCAAGGGCGCGGTGTCCTTCGCGCTCAACGGCCGGCCGGGCGTCAGCGAGGCGACCAGGGCCCGGATCCTGCGGGTCGCCGAGGAGATGAACTGGCGCCCGCACAGCGCCGCGCGGGCCCTCGGCGGAGCCAGGTCCGACGCCGTCGGCCTGGTGATCGCCCGGCCGGCCCGGACCATCGGCGTCGAGCCGTTCTTCAGCCAACTGCTGTCCGGGCTCCAGGCGGTGCTCTCGGCCAGCTCGATCGCGCTGCACCTGATGGTGGTCGAGGACACCGCCGCCGAGATCGAGGTCTACCGGGGCTGGGCCTCCGAGCACCGGGTCGACGGCTTCATCGTGGTCGACCTCCAGGTCAGGGACCCGAGGCTGCCGGTGCTGGACGAACTCGGGCTGCCCGCCGTGGTGCTGGGCGGTCCCGGCAAGGGCGGCAACCAGCTGCGGATCTGGGCCGACGACCGGGAGGCGATGCTCTCGATCGTCGACTACCTGGCCGCCATCGGCCACCGGCGGATCGCCCACCTCGCCGGGCTGCCGCACTTCCAGCACACCCAGCGGCGGATCCGCGCGCTGCGCGACGCCTCGCGCCGGCTCGGGCTGGAGGAGGCGGTGTCGGTGCCCACCGACTTCAGCGACGCCGAGGGCGCGGCCGCCACCCGGACGCTGCTGTCCCGGGCCGGGCGGCCCACCGCGATCGTCTACGACAGCGACGTGATGGCCGTCGCCGGGCTCGGCGTGGCCGGGGAGATGGGGGTCGCGGTGCCCGGCGAGCTGTCCATCGTCTCCTTCGACGACTCGGTGCTCGCCCGGATCGTGCACCCGCCGCTGACCGCGCTCAGCCGGGACACCTTCGCGCTCGGCGAGCAGGTCGCGCGCAGCCTGCTGGAGGCGCTGGAGGGGGCCGGTGCGGGGCGGGACCTCCAGATGCCCACGCCGCGGCTGACCGTACGGGAGTCCACCTCGCCGCCCGGCGCGCCCGGGACTTCCCCCTCCGGAGTGGTTGTCGCGCGCATCGTTGACAGCGGTTCTGAACCGGTTTAGCCTCGCAGCGCCGAGCGGCAGCCGCTCGGTCCGCTCCGCCGCACTCCGTCCGGCCCCCGCTGCCCGTCCCGCTCCCCGCGCCGCCGCTCCGGTGCGCCGGGGGCCCGGCGGCGGCGCGACCCCCACCCGATCCACCACCGGCACCACACGCTCCAGCACCGGCACGCCCGCATGCAGCCGGGCCCCCGTCCGCGACGGCGGGCCCGCCCCCACCCTCCTCCGCTCGATCGGAGCCACCGCATGTCACGACGCCTCCCCCTGCTGCTCAGCGCCGTCCTCGCGACGGCCGCCCTGACCGCCACCCCCGCCGCCTGGGCCGACCCGGTACCGGCCGCGCTGCCGGGCGCCGGGCCGGCCGCGGCACCCGCCGCCACCGCCGGCCAGGGCAGCCAGCCCTTCGCCTCGTACTGGTACCCCAACAGCATCCTGAACTGGGACCCGGCCACCGACCCGGACGCCCGCTTCAACCGCTCCCGCGTCCCGCTCCAGCCGCGCACCAGCGACCCGGCGCTGCGGGCCAACCCCAACGCCCGGACCGGCGAAGGGAAGATCGCCTCGCTGGTCTCCTTCGGCCCCACCTCCAACAACCCCTCGCAGGGCTCCGCCGACCCCAACTACTACGCCTTCGGCTACTGGCAGTACGTCGACAAGCTGGTGTTCTGGGGCGGATCGGCCGGCGAGGGCCTGATCCTCGCCCCCAACCCGACCGTGATCGACGCCGCCCACCGCAACGGCGTCAAGGTGTACGGCACGGTCTTCTTCCCGCCCGGCGCGTACGGCGGACAGCTCCAGTGGGTGCGCGACTTCGTCCAGAAGTCCGGCAGCCGCTACCCCGTCGCCGACAAGCTCGTCCAGGCCGCGCAGTACTACGGCTTCGACGGCTGGTTCATCAACCAGGAGACCGGCGGCGGCGATTCGGCCCTGGCGGGCGAGCTGCGCAACCTGATGCAGTACACCAAGGCGCAGAGCGGCACCGAGTTCATGTGGTACGACGCGATGACGACCTCCGGCGGGGTGAACTGGCAGAACGCCCTCACCTCCGCCAACTCGCCCTTCCTGCAGGATGGTTCGAAGCGCACCTCGGACTCGATGTTCCTGAACTTCGACTGGTCGGCGAGCGGCCTCAACTCCTCCCGGGCGCTGGCCCGGCAGCTCGGCCGCAGCGAGTACGACCTCTACTCCGGCATCGACACCGAGGCCAACGGCTACAACACCGGCGTGAACTGGTCCGCCCTCTTCCCGTCCGGGCAGCCGCACACCACCTCGCTCGGCCTCTACCGCCCCGAGTGGACCTGGAAGTCCGCCACCGACCGCGCCGACTTCTACGCCAAGGACGCCCGCTACTGGGTCGGCGCCAACAACGACCCGTCCCGGACCGACCTCTCGGCGAGCTGGCCCGGCCTGGCCGGCTACGTCGCCGAATCCTCGCCGATCACCGCCAAGCCGTTCGTCACCACCTTCGACACCGGGCAGGGCGACTTCTACAACGCGGCCGGCACCCGGGTCGCCACCGGCGGCTGGAACAACCTCTCGCTCCAGGACGTCCCGCCCACCTACCGCTGGATGGTGGAGTCGACCGGCAGCAAGCTCACCCCGTCGGTCGACTTCGGCGACGCCTACCAGGGCGGTTCCTCCCTGCGGTTGAGTGGAAAGCTCGACGCCGCCAACACCGTACGGCTGTACCAGACCAAGCTGCCCGTCGCCGCGAACACCAGGCTGGACCTGGTGGTCAAGACCCCGGCCGCCGGGCCCACGAAGCTCAAGGCCGCCGTGTCGTTCACGGACTCCCCGAGCAGCTTCACCACGGTCGACGTCGGCGCCAACGCCGGCACCGGCTGGGAGCGGCACACCCTCGACCTCTCCCCGTACGCGGGCCGCACCATCGCCCAGATCGCCCTGCGGGTCGAGGGGGCCGACCCCTCGTACGACCTCCGGGTCGGCCAACTCGCCGTCTACGACGGTTCGGTGGAGACCCCGGCGGCACCGGCCGGACTCACCGTGCTCGGCGCGAGCGACGTGACCGCCGGCTCCAGCCAGTCGCTGCGGCTGTCCTGGACGGCGGCGCCCGGCGGCAACGTGCACCACTACGAGGTGTACCGCCGCAACGCGGACGGCAGCCGCAGCTTCCTCGGCGCCACGCCCAACGACGCGTACTTCGTCGGGCGGCTCGACCGGGCGGGCGGCGAGAACGCCACCACGCTGGACGTCGAGGCGGTGTCCACCACCTACGGGCGCTCCACCGCCGCGTCCACGACCGTCGGTTGGAACGGCACCCCGCCGACCTCCACCAACCTGGCGCTCAACCGCCCGGCCACCGCCTCCGGCCAGTGCAACGCCAACGAGGGCCCGGCCAAGGCCGTCAACGGCAGCGTCAGCGGCGGGACCGGCGACAAGTGGTGCGCGCTGACCTCCGCCAAGTGGCTGGAGGTGGACCTCGGTTCGGCGAAGCAGCTGTCGAAGTTCGTGGTCAAGCACGCGGCGGCGGGCGGCGAGAGCGCCTCGTTCAACACCCGCGACTTCGCCATCCAGGTCCGCTCGGGCGCCAACGACCCCTGGACGACCGTCGCCGACGTCACCGGCAACACGGCCGGCACCACCACCCACCCGGTGGACACCGCCGCCCGCTACGTCCGGCTGGTGGTCAACACGCCGACCCAGAACGGTGATCCGGCCGCCCGCGTCTACGAGTTCGAGGCCTGGGGCGCGTAGCCCGCGCTGCCCTCCCGCTGTCCCGCGCTGTCCCGCGCCGCCCTGTTCGAGGAAAGGAAGAACCCCCGTGCCGGTCACCATCACCGCCGTCGAGAGCACCGATCTGTTCGTCGGCCCCGAGGACGCCCCGCGCCAAGTGCTGCGGGTCACGCTGGAGGGCCCGGCCGCCCGGATCACCGTCAGCGGCCCGGGCGTCCGCGGCGAGGCGACCGGCACGGGCCTGGTCGAGGTCCCGCTGGAGATCAGCGGGGCCTCGCCCGGCGACCGACTCCCGGTCACCGTCCGGGCCTCCGACGCCACCGCCGAATCCGTGGTCGAGGTCGCCGAGCCCGGCTGGACGATGTTCCTGGTCTCGCACTTCCACTACGACCCGGTCTGGTGGAACACCCAGGCCGCCTACACCTCCCCGTGGGAACTGCTCTCCGCCGACGCCACCACCCGGCCGCTGTGGGAGCGCAACGGCTTCGCCCTCGTCGACGCGCACCTGGACCTCGCCCTGCGGGACCCGGTGTACAAGTTCGTGCTCGCCGAAGTCGACTACCTGAAGCCGTACTTCGACCAGCACCCGGAGCGCCGCGAGACCCTGCGGCAGCTGCTGGAACGCGGCCAGGTCGAACTCGTCGGCGGCACCTACAACGAGCCGAACACCAACCTCACCGGCGCCGAGACCACCATCCGCAACATCGTCTACGGCATCGGCTACCAGCGCGACATCCTCGGCGGCGACCCCCGAACCGCCTGGCAGCTCGACGTGTTCGGGCACGACCCGCAGTTCCCCGGCCACCTCGCCGCGGCCGGCCTCACCGGCAGCGCCTGGGCGCGCGGCCCCTTCCACCAGTGGGGCCCGATCCAGAAGAACTTCCGCGAGGCCAAGGACGACGCCCGGGTGATGCAGTTCCCGAGCGAGTTCGAGTGGATCGCCCCCGGCGGGGACGGCGTGCTCACCCACTACATGCCGCACCACTACTCGGCCGGCTGGTGGATGGACTCCTCCCCGGACCTCGCCACCGCCGAACAGGCCGTCTACGAGCTGTACCGCAAGCTCAAGCCCGTGGGCGCGACGAAGAACCTGCTGCTGCCGGTGGGCACGGACTACACCCCGCCGAACAAGTGGGTCACCGAGATCCACCGCTCCTGGGCCGCCAGGTACCTCTGGCCCCGGTTCGTCTGCGCCACCCCGCGCGACTTCCTCGACGCCGTCCGCGCCGAGCTGGCGGCCACCGGCCGGCGGCCCAGCCCGCAGACCCGCGACATGAACCCGGTGTACACCGGCAAGGACGTCTCGTACATCGACACCAAGCAGGCCCAACGGGCCGGCGAGGTCGCGGCCGTGGACGCCGAGAAGCTCGCCACGCTCGCCTCCGTGCACGGCCTCGGCCGCTACCCGGCCGCGGCGCTCGACAAGGTCTGGCGCCAACTCGCCTACGGCGCCCACCACGACGCGATCACCGGCTCCGAGTCCGACCAGGTGTACCTGGACCTGCTCGGCGGCTGGCGGGAGGCGTACGACCTGGCCTCCGGCGTCCGGGACGCGGCGCTGGACGCGCTGACCGCGCGGATCTCCACGGCGGGCGCGGGGCAGGCCGTCGTGGTCGCCAACACGCTCTCCTTCGACCGGACCGACCTCGTCACCGTCGAACTCCCCTCCGACGCAACCTCGGTGAGGGTGCTGGACGACGCCGGCTCGCCCGTGCCCAGCGCCGTCGACCGGGGCACCCTGCGCTTCCTCGCCGCCGACGTGCCCGCGCTCGGCTGGCGCACCTGGCGACTGGTGGAGGGGGAGGCGGAGCAGCCGTGGACGCTGGCCCCGGGCCTGACGATCGTCAACGGCCGGTACCGGGTGACCGCCGACCCGGCGCGCGGCGGCGGCCTCTGCTCGGTTCAGGACCTCCTGCACGACCGGGAGTTGATCCAGGACGGCCGGATCGGCAACGAGCTGCGCGTGTACGAGGAGTACCCGCAGCACCCCGACTTCGGCGAGGGCCCCTGGCACCTGGTGCCCAGCGGACCGGTGACCGGCTCCGGGGGAGCCGACGCCGCCGTCCGCCGGGAGACCGGGCCGCTCGGCGAGCGCCTGGTGATCGACGGCACCGTCGACGGCGTCCGGTACGAGCAGACCGTCACCCTGTGGCGCGGCCTCGACCGGGTGGACTGCCGCACCCGGGTGGTGGACTACTCCGGCGCCGACCGGCTGCTGCGGCTGCGCTTCCCGGTGGACGTCCCCGGCGGCCTGCCGGTCAGCGAGGTCGCGGGCGCGGTCGTCGGACGCGGCTTCGCGATGCCCGACGTGGACTCGGCGGAGGCGCCGTGGACCCTGGACAACCCGGCCAACACCTGGTTCGGCCTCGGCGCCACCGCGCGGGTCGAACTGACCGACAGCACGGGGACGGTGACCGGCTCGCGCGCCCTCGGCGTGGCCGAGGTCGTCGTCCCCACCCTGGACGACGCCGCCGACGCCCGCCCCCTGGTGGTCGCACTGGCACGGGTCGGGGTCACCGCCACCACCTCGGGCGCCGACTGGGCGCGGTACGGCTGGCTGGACGTGGACTCCAACCTGCCGGACTTCCGCATCGTGGTCGGCTCGCCGGACCTCAACCCGGTGGCACGGGAGTTGATCGACCTGGCGGGCGAGGAGTACGCGGCCGCCCTGAAGACGCACGGCGCGGTCTGGGTACCGGCGGCGACCCCGCTCACCGAGGTCTGGCGCCCGGACGCCGACCTGCGAGACCTGCGCGCACTGCCGGCACTGATCGTCTCCGACCCCTCCGCCCTGGTCGACGACCTGGCCGACGCCCGGATCACCGCCGTCTGCCCGTCCGCCGTCCAGGACCAACTCGCCGACCAAACCGTGGTGTTGCTGAGCTTCGGCCTGCCCGGCTTCGCCGTCGACACCACCGGCGCGCTGCACCTGTCGCTGATGCGCTCCTGCACCGGCTGGCCGTCCGGCGTCTGGATCGACCCGCCCCGGCGCACCCTGCCCGACGGCGCATCCTTCCAACTCCAGCACTGGACACACGAGTTCAGCTACGCACTGGTCGGAGGCGACGGCGACTGGCGGGCCCAGACGCTGCCCGCCCAGGGCCAGGAGTTCAACCACCCGCTGTACGCCCGGATCGCCCCCGCCCAGGAAGGTCCGCTGCCGGCCACCCTCTCCTGGCTGCGGGTCGAACCCCAGCGCGAGGTGCTGCTCGGCACCCTCAAGCCGAGCGGCAACCCGATCGCGCACGGCTCCGCCGCGCCGCTCGGCAGCGAACTCACCGTCCGGCTGGTCGAGTCGACCGGCCTCGGCCGGACGGCGAAGCTCAGCGGCGCACTCGGCCTGGACGACGTGCGCGCCGCCGACCTGCTGGAACGCCCGCGCCCCGCCGACGGCCCCGCCCTCGACCTCGCCGGCTCGCAGATCGCCACCCTGCTCGCCTCCCCGGCCGTCACGGCCCCGGAGGGTGAGACGGACCTCGGTCCGGTGGCGGAGACGGCCCAGCCCGTCCACGCCCGCTACTGGCTGCACAACCGGGGCCCGGCACCGCTCGGCTACCTCCCGGTGTCCGTCGGCGCCTCGCCCGGACTGCTGCGGACGGCGGGGGAGCCGGTGACGCTCTCGGTCGCCCTCTCCTCCCAGCTGCGGGACGCGGCCGTCGAGGGCACAGCCGTCGTGCTCCCGCCCGAGGGCTGGACCACGAGCCTCGGCAGCCGCCCGTACCGGCTCGCACCCGACGGCCACCTGCGCTTCCCGGTGACCCTCACCCCGCCGGCCGACGCCGAGCCCGGGCTGCACTTCGCCGCCGTCCGGATCGAGCACGACGGCCAGCAGATCGAGGACGTGGTCACGATCGCCGTCGGCGACCTGCCCGACCTGCTGCCCGTCCCCGGCGACACCCCCGAGGACTGGACGATCGCCCAGGGCACCAAGGCCACCAGCGGCCGCGACACCGGACTGGACGTCGAGGTCTCCACCGAGACCCTGCACGTCGTCCCCGGCAGCCGTACCGCCCTCTCCCTCACCCTCACCAACCGCACCCGCGGCGAGATCCGGGGCGAGCTGCAACTCGTCTCCCCCTGGGGCACCTGGGACGTCATCGCCGACCCCGTCCGCGGCTTCACCGTCCCGGCCGGCACGTCGTCGGTGGTCGAATTCGCCGTCTCCGTCGCCGAATCCACCGACCCGGGCTCGTACTGGGCCCTGGCGAAGGTCATGTGGTTCGGCCGTTGCCAGTACGCCCCGACCGTCGCCCTGGTGGTGGAAGCATGACCCTCGGCCTCCTCGACGGTCGCCCCCTCCCACGTGCGGCCCTCGATCACCGCCTCGCCGCCCTCCGGAACGGCCCGCGCGCCACCGCCCTGCCACAACCGGGCAGTTCGGAGGACCGCCAGCTGACCCGCTGGGTCGCGCAGGTCTTGTTGACCGAAGCCCTCTGCGAGGCAGTCGCCGCCGAACGCGACCTGCCCGTGGCTCCTGATGGCCCCGCCCACCTCGACCAACAGGCCGCCGTCGAACTCGGCTCCATCACGGCGGCCGCCTACGAGGGCAGCGCCGCCGTCCGCGCCGTCTACGACGCCGTGACGGCCGACATCGACCCCTCACCCGAGGACATCGCCCACTACCGCACCCTGACCACCCGCCCGGCGACCGAGAGTTGGCACCTCGCTCTCCCCGACGGCGAGTTGGAAGCCGACCCCACCACCCTCCCCGCCGCCCTAGCCGAGGCCCTCCGCACAGCCCCACCCGGCGCATGGGTCACCGCCGGCCCCTGGACGGCAGCCCTCCTCGCCACCCACACCACCCCGGAAGGCGACGACCCCACCCCCACCCTCCGCGCCGCCGCCCGCCGAGCAGCATTCGTCCGCTGGCTCGACCACGAACGCGCCCAACGCCTCCTCCTGGTCGAGGGATTGGAACACCCAGGCGACCCCGCCCAACCCGACAACCACCACCGCCACTGAGCTCCCTGCCCCTGCCCGCCGCGCTCGTCCACCGAGCGGGGCGGGCCCGGTCGTGCGCCGT
>NZ_JBHUAL010000135.1:0-27066 GCF_042789775.1 Kitasatospora sp. NPDC056800
GGGTAGTACATGTGCTGCCTGACTCCGCCCCGCAGACCGTCCGGGAGGCCGCTGCGGGGCGGAGTCAGGCGAGGCTGAGGGAGACGTCCTCGCGGCTACGTGGGGGCCGACTGCCCGATCCGGAACGCCACCTTTGCGGCGGGGGCCAGGCCCGTGCGTGCGGCGGCGGCCCCGCCGGACGGGGCTCAGACCTGGATGAGACTGAAGTCGAAGAAGTTGTCCCCGGTGAGGGCTGTCACCCCGCCGGGGTCGGTGCACGAGCCGGTGAAACCGGTCGGCGCGAAGCTGCTGTCGTAATTGTTGAGGGGTGCGACGGTGCTGGTCGCGTTGGTGATGCCGGTCTCGTGGTTGGAGATGTCGCCGGAGTCCGAGGTGCCCTTTCCGCCGCCCTGGAAGGAGACTGTGGTGGTGCCGACGTTCCTGTTGGAGGCGTCGTACCAGGTGAAGGTCGCGTTGCCGTTGAAGGAATCAGTGGCGCCACAGGAGAGCGTTCCGGAGCCCACCGCGACGACGGTGCCGTGGTCGACGTTCGGATAGGTCCCGGACATGCTTTCGCAGTTGATGAGGTTGCCGGTGAGGGTGTAGCTGTTGGCGGCGGGGGTGTCGGTCACCCCCTTCGCGAATGTCAGCGCGGCGTCCTTCGCCTCGCAGGTGAGGTTGTCGACCAGTGACGTCGCGTGCGCGGTACCTGCGCCCGCCGCGCACAGTGCGGCCAGCAGACCGCTGGCCATGCTCGTGGCCATGAGGCTTCTCATCATCGGATGTTGCTCCTTCTGCTGAGTTCGGTTGTGCGATCCGGCCGCGTCCGGTCTCGGCGAGACTCGGAGGACCAACTTGCGCTTCCGGCCGCCCGGTTGTCGGGATGATCGGGGTACGGTGACCGCCGGTAACGCCCTCCAGTGGTGTTCCGCGGGTGGAAGACCTGCGCTGGGAGGCCGGCTCTGGCGCGGTGGTTCCAGAGGCGGAGTGGTGCTGTTGCCCGGTTCAGGACTGCGGTGCAGTTCGGCCTTGACGGCCGCGGCGACACCGATCCCCTGACTCAGGGAAGTTGCGCGACTACAAAAAGTCCGCATGCGTCCTATATGCCATGCCTCCGCTCCCGCCGCCACGCCGGCGGGGCCTTTGGGGTCGACCGGTCCTGCATTCCAGCGGTAAAGGCAGCGCGACCGTCACCGTGTCACGGCTGGCGGGTGGGGAGCTCCGCCCGTTGGTCGAGCCATTGGAACGACCCACCCGAACGAGGTAGTTCGCATCGAAAGCGTAGCGGTGCCATGGGAGTTGGCACACGATGAAGCCATGAGACTCCATGGTCCCCTCGGTTCCCGCCCCGGCGGGTTCCTTGCGTCGTCGCCGATGTCGGCCTCGGGTGGTGGGCCCGCTTTCGGGCGCGCTCGCCGGCGGGCCCTGCTGTGCGTGCCCGCCGCACTGTGCTGCGTCCTGGGTGTGACCGCTGCCCCCGCTCAGGCCGAGGTCGGCAGGGCCGGGCCCCGGGCGGCGGTCGATCAGCCCCACGGCCAACAGGCGTACCTCCAGGCCGGAAAGTACTCGTTCACCGTGCCGGAGGGCGTCAGCACCATGACCCTCTACGCGCTCGGCTCCGGCGGTGGTGGAGCGGCCGGGGGCGGAGGCGGCGGTGGGGGCGGCGGTGGCGGTGGCGGGAACTGGACCTTCCTGGGCCAGGCCACGGGCGGCGGCGGGGGCGGCGGAGCGGGTGGCGGAGGGGGAGGAGGTGGCGGTGGCGGTGGCGCGGGGGTGTTCGTGACCTGCGCCGTGTCGGTCACTCCCGGAACGGTCCTCTCGGTCACGGTCGGCAAGGGCGGCCCGCCGAGGAGGAATAACTCCCAGGGCGGTACCGGCGGTGCCGGAGGCCGGGAGGGTGCCACCGCGCGGCCCGCCAAGCCCGGTGCCGCGGGCACCCCGGGCAGTGGGGCCAGCCTCTTCAACCCGGACGGAAGCTACACCTACGTCCGCGCGAACGACCGCTCCGTCGAGCTCCTCTTCGGCGGCGGCCACAGCGGGTTCCCCGGCGAGCCGGCCGGTGCGGGGCGGGGTGGCCGGGGCGGGGAGGCGTCCACCGGCTCGCTCGGCGGCGCGGGCGGAGGCGGCGGGACCGGAGCCGCGGGTGGTCCGGGCGGCCGGGGTGGGAGCGGCGCCGCGTTCAGGGCGTCCCCGAAGACCTGTGGCAGGAACACGGTCTCGGTCAGCGTGGCCCCGGGCGGTTCCGGGGGCTCCGGCCAGGCCGGCGCGGCCAGCGGCGACGCCGCCCCCGGCGGACACGGCGCCAACGCGTTTCCCCCCGGCATTCCGGGTAGCGGCGGCAACGGCTCCCGTGGTGGCCAGGGCGGCACCGCCGGCGGTGCGGGCGGTATCCCGACGGTCGCCCTGCCGCCCGGCGCCACCCTGCCGCCCGGTGCCGGGCGGGGCGGTACCGGCAGCGACGGCACCGACGGCGGCGCCGGAGGCTCGGGCGGCCACGGTGGCGAGAACCCGCCCGGTGAGGACGACGTCCCCGGCGCCGGCGGGACCGGAGCCCGGAACCCGTCCGACGCGGCCGGCGGCAGCGACGGCTACATCCTCATCGCCTGGTAGTGCCCGCTGCCCCGCGCGGCGGTGTTCCGATCGGGGTTGCCCACCTCGCACCGGCGCCGGTGCGAGGACATGAACTTGTGCTCACCCCGGCGCCGTGAACGGCCTTTCCAGGTGGCGTCGCGCGCAGGGGTTGGCCCGTGCGGTGCGCCCGGTCGAGTGCCTGGGCCGGTTGGCTCAAGGCTTCGAACTGACCCGCGGATGGGGCGGAAGGGCCGGAGAGGCCGCCTCCGCCTTCTGGTGGAAGCGGCCTCTCCGGTCTGTGGAATCATGGTCGGGAAGGTGTAAACCCGCAAATTCCTCGGCGTCTTGACGGTCCGTCAGGTCGTCAGACGGCCGGAAGGCGCGGGGTGCGCGGCGGCTCCGTGCGGCGGTGCCCGGTCGACTCGAAGGCGGCGGCGAGCCGGAGCAGGCTGTTGTCGTCGTAGGAGCGGCCCGCGAAGGTCAGCCCGACGGGCACGCCGGTGTCCGCCATGGTGCCCATGGGCACGGTGACCGTCGGGATGCCGAGGTGGCGGGGGGCGAGGTTGCCGTTGGCGACCCAGACGCCGTTGCGCCAGCCGAGGTCGGCGGAGGCCTCGTTCACGTCCATGTCCGCGGGGCCGACGTCGGCGACGGTGGGGAAGACCACGGCGTGCAGGCCGAGTTCGTCCATCCACGTCTCCAGGTCGATCCGGCGGGTCTCCTCCAGGCCGCGCAGGCCTTCCTCGAGGTGCGGCATGTCGGTGATCGACGCGTAGGGGTTGTCGCGCACCAGCCGCGGGTAGTCGGCGATCCCGTCGTCGAAGCCGGCGTAGCGGTCCGGCAGTTCGCCGGGGTGCTTGGGCCAGATGAGCGCGCCGTCGACGTCGGCGAGCGTCGCCAGCGAGGGGTCCCCGTTGGCGCGCAGGAAGTCGTCCCAGGCCCAGGCGGAGAGGTCGAGGATCTCGTGGGTGAGGAAGTCGCGGCTGACCAGGCCTCGGGTGAGGAGCGACGGCGCGCCGGGGCGGTCCGACTCGTAGTTGGTCACCACGGGGAAGTCGACCTCGACGACCTCGGCGCCGGCGGCCTCCAGGTCGCGGCGGGCGGCCTGCCACAGGGCGATCACCGAGGCGCGGGTGTCGATCGGCTGCCCGGTCTGGCCGCCGATGCCGCCGTCGGGGTTGGTGCCGGCGTCGGGGTCGGCGTTGATGTACATCCGGGGGACGCCGACGCGCCGCCCGGCGAGCGTCGCGCGCGCCGCTGCCGCGTCCGCGGGGGCCAGCGCCGGGTAGGAGGCCGGACGGACCTGGGACGGCGCGGGCAGCGGGATCCAGGGCTGGGCGCGCCACAGGTCGCCGCGGGTGTCCGGGTCGTCGGCGACGATGACGTCGAGCAGTTCGAGCAGGTCGGCCATGGTGCGGGTGTGGGGGACGACGACGTCCATGGTCGGGACGAGCGGCCAGTTGCCGCGCACCGAGATCACGCCGCGGCTGGGCGTGTAGGCGCACAGCGCGTTGTTGGAGGCGGGGGCCCGGCCCGAGGACCAGGTCTCCTCACCGAGGCCGAAGGCGCCGAACGAGGCGGCCGTGGCGGTGCCGGAGCCGTTGGAGGAGCCGGAGCCGTAGGCGCTGGTCAGCCAGTCGGCGCTGTACGGGCTCTCCGCGCGGCCGTACACGCCGCGCTGCATGCCGCCGTTGGCCATCGGCGGCATGTTGGTCAGGCCGATGAGCACGGCCCCGCCGGCGCGCAGGCGCTCGATGGCGAAGGCGTCGCGCTGGGCCACGAGGCGCTCGAAGGCCGGTGAGCCGGCGGCGGCGGTGAGGCCCTCGGCGAGGTAGCTGTCCTTGGCGGTGTAGGGGATGCCGTCGAGGGGGCCGAGGGTCTCGCCGCGGGCGCGGCGGGCGTCGGAGGCCTCGGCCTCGGCGCGGGCGCGGGGGTTCGTCACGACCATCGCGTTGAGCGCGGTGGCGGTGCCGGGCCGGTCGTAGGCGTCGATCCGGGCGAGATAGGCGTCGAGCAGCCCGACCGCGGTGGTCTCGCCCTTCTCCAACGCCGCGCGCAGGTCGGCGATACCGGTCTCGACGACGTCGAATGCGCGTGTCATGCGGGTGCCTCCAGGGTTTTCGGTTGAACGGTCCGAGGTGTCGGGCCTCGAAGGTGCGGCGCTGGGCCGCTGGTGGGACGTGACCCCGCCCGGGGGGTGGGATGCAGCTTCGCACGCGTCGGCCGAGCGGTGCCGCCCGGGCCGACGCCGGCTACAGGACGGCGGGGGCGAGTTCGGCGGTGTGCGGGTGCTCCTGGTCGGTGTCGGTCATGCGGCGGTCGGGGCGGCGGGCCAGCAGGTAGGCGAGGCCGGCGAGGGTGACGGTGCCGACGCCGAGCGGCGCCGCCCAGATCTGGTACCAGGGTGCTCCGGCCGGGGCGAGGATGGTGCGCGGCCAGCAGATGTTGACCAGTTCGAAGCCGGTCCACAGCACCGCGAGGACGTTGAGCGGGGTGCCGAGGCGTCCGTAGCCGACCGCTCCGGCGGGCGTCCAGGTGCCGCGCAGGCGGGCGACGAGGGCGACGAGGGCGAGGATGAAGAACGGCACGAAGATGGCGGCGCTGCCGAAGGTGATCAGGCTGCCGATGGCCGAGGTGTTCAGGCCGAGCACCAGCGCGGCGCAGCTGACCGCCGTGGCGGCGACGAGGCCGCCGATCGGCGCCTTGTGCCGGTTGACCTTGCGGACGTGGCGGGAGAAGGGGAAGACGTCGTCGCGGGCGAGGGAGTAGAGGCCGCGGGCGGCGCCGCCCTGGGAGGCCATCAGGCAGGCCGTGAAGCTGATCAGGACGACGAGGACGAAGGGCTTCTCGGCCCAGCCGCCGAAGGCGTGGGTGACGGCGGTGGTGACCGGGTCGAGGTCCTTGACCGCGACGACGTCGGCGGGGTCGGGGTGGGCGAGTTCGACGGAGACCGCGTTGAGGATGACGACGAGTCCGACGCTGAGCAGCGACCACCACATCGCCCTGGGGACCTGTCGGGCGGCGTCCTTGGTCTCCTCGGCGGCCGACACGCAGGCGTCGAAGCCCATGAAGGCCCAGCCGGCAACGGCCACGGCGGCGAGCAGGGCACCGGTGTCGCTGATGCCCAGCCCCTTCGGCGCGTTCAGGAAGTCGGTGAGCAGGGAGAGGCCGTGCTGCCGGAAGACCAGCAGCAGGGTGAGGCCGACCAGGACGGAGGCGACGGCTTCGGCGGCGATGCCCAGGCCGACGAACCAGCGCAGGAAGTTGATGCCGTAGGCGTTGACCAGGGTGCAGCAGAGGATGAAGCCGGCCGAGACGAGGACCTGTTCGGCGGGCGTCGGGACGGTGCCGAAGAGCGCGAAGAGCCAGGGCGAGGCGAGGTAGGCGACGGTGGTGTTGCCGAACATCACGGCGAACTGCCACATCCAGCCGCTCAGCCAGGCGACGGCCGGTCTGGCCAGGCGTCTGCTCCACTGGTAGGCGCCGCCGGCCAGCGGCCACTGCGAGGCGAGCTCGGAGTAGACGGCGACGACCAGGCACTGCCCGAGCAGGCACAGCGGCAGCGCCCAGACCCAGGCCCCGCCCGCGACGCTCATGCCGACCTGCACGGCGGCGTACAGCCCCACGACCGGGGAGACGACGGCGAAGCCCATGGAGATGTTTCCGAGCACGGTCAGGCTGCGCCGCAGCTCCTGCTGGTAGCCGAGCGTGGCCAGCCGGTCGGCATCGGTCGGGGTGGTCTCGGCCACGGGCTGCGCCTTCCAGATAAAACTAACTTTGTTAGCAACCGCTGTTGATCTGGCACGATAGCCTCCGGACACGGGGAGCGGAAGAGGGGATTTTTCTGTGGGCCGACCGAGCAGGGCAGTGCTGACCCGCGAGCGGATCGCGCTCGCCGCGCTCCAGGTGGTGGACGAGGACGGCCCCGACGGCCTGACCATGCGGGCGCTGGCGGAGCGGCTCGGGGTCAAGGCGGCCTCGCTCTACAACCACATCCAGAGCAAGGACGAGCTGGTCGACGCGGTCTCCGGGCTGGTCAACGACGAGATCGACCACACACCGCTGGGCGATCCCGACTGGCGGGCCGGCCTCGCGGCGTACGCGCGCGGCTACCGCGCGGTCTTCCTGAGGCACCCGAACGCCATCGCCCTGCTCGCCCGCCGCCGCGTCGAAGCAGCCAGCGCGCTGCGCGGCTACAACGGGCTGCTCGCCCTCCTCGGCCGGGCCGGCCTCGGCCCCGCGGACGCGGCGGAGGTCGCCGCGGCGGTGGACTACCTGGTACTCGGCTCCGCGGTGGAGACCTTCGCGGCCGGATTCACCCGGGCACCGGCCGAGTACCGGCCGGAGTACCCGGCGCTCGCGGACGCCCTGGACAGCTCCTTCGCCCGCGGCGGCGGCGCGACGGGCCTCGACGACCGCGGGTTCGAGCTGGGGCTCGGTCTGCTGCTCGACGGCGTGGAGCGGCGGACCCCGTAGGGCCGGGGCGGCTCGTCGCTTCCCCGGGACGGGACTGAGGCTCCTGGTTCCCGACACCAGCGTGAGGGCACCGGCCCCGAGCGCCCCGCAACCGGACGGGCGGGACGCCGGCGGAGCCGTCGGACTGGCCTGCCCGTGCGGCAGGTGCTGTCTCGTGTCAGCCCCTGGGGTGCCGCTGCCGCTGCGAACTGTCCGTCGCCATTGGGAGGTTGCGCAGTGTCAGCGCGGCCGGCGGAGGCAGCGGTCCGCTGGCCGCGTCGGCGCGGAACGACTGGAGCAGGTAGGCCACCAGGCGCCGGGACGCCGCACCGTCGTCCGGCAGGGCGGTCACCAGGGCGCAGTGTGCCAGCAGGACCACGGTGAGGTCGGAGGGGTGGAAATCGGCCCGCAGCGAGCCCGAGGCCTGGGTTCTGCGGACCAGGGTCGTGAGGTCCCGCTCGGCCCGTCGCCGGGACTGCGCGTGCTCCGGCGTGCTGTCCGGGAAGGCCGTGACGAACGCGGCCGGGAAGCCGCGTTCCTCCCGTTGCAGGGCGCAGACCGTCTCGACCAGCTGCTGGAAGCCCTGCCACGGGTCGGGGGCGGCCAGCGCCTCGGTGAGCGCCCGCGAGCAGGTCTCCATCTGCTGCGCGAACGCGCCCCGCACCAGGGCGTCCCGGGTCGGGAAGTGCCGGTACAGCGTGGCCACGCCGACCCCGGCCCGACGGGCCACGGTCGCCATCGGGGCGTCGATCCCGTGCTCCGCGAAGACCGCACGGGCGGCGACGAGGACGCGCTCCCGGTTGCGCCGGGCGTCTGCCCGCACCCCGTCCCGGGCTGTGATCCGAGAGGATTCCGCCATCACTGTCTCTCGCTTCCGGTCGAAACGGACGATTGCGTCCACTTGAGAGCCTACGGTCGCTGCCAGATCCCTACGGCCCCCGGCGGCAAAGGCGGAACGATGAACGACCACATGATGAAGGCAGTGCTCTACGACCGCTACGGCGGCCCCGACGTGCTCTACACGGGTCGCGTGCCGCGCCCCGAGCCGGCCCGCGGCGAGGTCCTCGTGAAGGTGCGCGCGTTCAGCGTCAACGGCGGCGAACTGGCCGTCCGCTCCGGCCGTCTCCGCCTCCTGAGCGGCCGGACGTTCCCCAAGCGCGTCGGCCTGGACTTCACCGGCGAGGTCGCCGCACCGGGAGCCGGAGTCACCCGGTTGGCGGCCGGCGACCGCGTCTGGGGAGTCCTGGGCCGCACCTCCGGGTTCGGCAGCGCCGCCGAGTACGTCACCGTGCCCGCCGAGCGGGTCGGCCGGCTCCCCGACGGCCTCGACCCGGTGCACGCCGCCGCGCTGCCGGTGGCCACCGCCGTCATCACCGCCCTGCGGGACAAGGCCGGGCTGCGCCCCGGCGAACGACTCCTCGTCCGGGGCGCGGCGGGCGGTGTCGGCAACGCCGCCGTCCAGCTCGGACGGGCGTACGGCGCCGAGGTCACGGCCCTCGCCCGCGCGGCGAGCCTCGACTTCGTCCGCGGACTCGGCGCGCACCGGGCCGTCGACCACCGGACCGTGCGGCCGGCCGAGTTGGGCCGCTTCGACGTGGTCCTGGACGCCGTGGGGACCGACCTGCGGGCCTTCCGGCGCCTGCTGACCCCCGGCGGGCGCATGGTCGCCCTCGCCTTCGACCCGAAACGGCCCGCCGCGACGTTCGGCTACGTCGTGGCCAGCACGGTCCACGGACACCGCCGGGTCCGCTTCTTCAGCGGCGACCCCAAGCGGGCGGACTTCGACGACCTCGCCCGCCACGTGGCCGAGGGCAAGCTGCGCCCCGCGGTGGACACGGTCTTCCCCCTGGAGGAGACAGCGGCGGCGCACCGGGCGCTGGAGGCGGGCGGCGTCCGGGGCAAGTACGTGGTCAGGGTCGCGTAGGAGCCGGTGGAGGCGCTGGTCGCAGTCACCCGTACGGGTTCGTGCGGCCCCGTCTGAGCAACGGTTTCATCCGGCTGACCAGGGGTTGTAGGACCAGGATGCCCACGTTCGGCGCAATTGCGGGTTGGGGCCGGTTGGCGGCGTCGGGCTGCGCCTCGTTCTTGATCGCGGCAGTGTCGGAGGCCCGGGGTTGTCGTCGCGCGTGGCGGTCCGCCGCGGGTCGTCATCGCCCCGTTCGCCGCCGTCGCCGGCCGCCTACGGCCGACTGTTCTCCCTCAAGTCGAAAGGCCCAGCATGACGCAGAGCACCGCCCAGGCTCCCGCTTCCACGGGTCCCCGGGGGCCCGACAGCCTGCCCGGACGACGCGGCGCCGATCCGGCGCCGGCCATCGAGGCGGCTGGCGCCGTATGACGGGCCAAGGAGATGCCGAGGACCAGGACCCCACCGTCACCGACCCTGACCTCTACCGCATCGTCTTCGAGAACGCGCGCGTCCGGGTGCTCGAGTACCGCGACACCCCGGGGGTCAAGACCGGGCTCCACTACCACCCCGACAGCGTCATGGTCGTCCTGAGCACCTTCCGACGCCGCATGACCGAGGGCGACACCGTGGTCGAGGTCGAACGGAAACGGGCACCTGAGGCGAACTGGCTGCCGGCCCGGACCCACGTCGGCGAGAACATCGGGACGACGGACACCCACATCATCTTCGTCGAACTCAAATGACCGGCTGCCTGGTGGGTGCCGCGTTCGCGCGAGCCTTGAAGAAGCCGATCAGTTCGCGGCTCAGTAGTTCCGGCTGTTCCTCCGACAGGAAGTGGCCGGCGTCGGGGATCCCGACGAACCGGATGTCGGTCGCGAGGCCTTCGTTCGAGGCGCGGGACAGCGGCCGTCGGCCCGTGACCGCGGCGCCGCGGGACCGGTTGCTGCGTCTTGCCGGTGCGGGGGGTCGGACGGCCGAGCCAGGGTGCCGCGGCAGAAGATGATCTGACGTGCATTCAGGTCCATGGGGTGAGCAGCCGGATGCTTCCTCGATGACCGGCGGCGACCTGAAATTCCGTAATAAGTTGATTGCTGCTTCATGGGTGATCTGCGGCATACGGTCGTGTCAGCGCGGCCAAACCGCCTCCGCACGCACCCGCGAAGGAGCGCCACCCTGAACGCCCACGACGACGCCGACGGACCCCACCGCCCGCAACCCGGCCCCGAGCGGGAGCCCGGGCCGGTTCCGGCACCGCAGCCCTCCGCGGGCAAGCCGGCCGCCGGACCTCCGCCACCGCTCCCGCAGCCCTGGCAGCCCGAGCAGCCCCCGGCGCCGCCGCGCGACCACACCGCGGAGGGACGGCGACCGGCCCCTCACGCGCCGACGCGTACAGCCCCCAAGCCCAGGGGATCCCGCCTGCGTGCCGGGCTCGCCGCCGGCCCGCCGCCCGGGCCCGCACGCCCGGAGTTCTGGCGCAGCCCCTTGCGCGGCCCCTGGCTCACCTCGGTGTTCGGCCTGGTGCTGCTGCCCGGGATCACGGTGGTGTTCGTGACCGGGCTGCTGTCCTACGCCGCCTACAACCCCGACCTCGCCGCGGTCAACGACCAGACCCCGGACAAGGGCTGGCTCGGCTTCTACCTCTTCTCATGGCCGACCAGCCCCAGCTGGCTGTACCGGTTGAACCAGGGGATCCACGTGACCCTCGGCATCGTGCTGGTCCCGGTGCTGCTGGCCAAGCTCTGGTCGGTCATCCCCAAGCTCTTCGCCTGGCCCCCGCTCCGCTCGCCGGCCCAGGCGGTCGAGCGCCTGTCGCTGCTGCTCCTGGTCGGCGGCGCGCTGTTCGAGTTCGCCACCGGCATCCTCAACATCCAGCTGCACTACATCTTTCCCGGCTCCTTCTACACCCTGCACTACTACGGTGCCTGGGTCTTCATCGGCGCCTTCGTCGTCCACGTGGTGTTCCGCGTCCCGGTCATGGTCCGGGCGCTGCGCAGCCGGCGCCTGTGCACCGAACTGCGCACCGGTGCCGCCGACACGCTGCCCGAGCCGCCCGACGACACCGGTCTGGTCTCCCCGCGCCCCGCGCCCGCGACCCTCTCCCGGCGTGGAGCCCTCGCGCTGGTCGGTGCGGGCTCCCTCGCGCTGTTCGCGGTGACGGTCGGTCAGAGCATCGGCGGATGGTGGCGCAGGACCGCGCTGCTCGCCCCGCACGGCCAGGAGCCCGGCGACGGCCCGAGCGATTTCCAGATCAACAAGACCGCCGCCGCCGTCGGTATCCGCCCCGCCGACATCGGCCCCGACTGGCGGCTGACCGTCCGCGGCCCCGGCCGGGAAACCGTCCTCACCCTGGATGAGCTGAGGAGCCTGCCGCAGACCACCGCGGCCCTGCCCATCGCCTGCGTCGAGGGATGGTCCACGCCCGACCAGGACTGGACCGGCGTCCGGCTGACCGAGCTGGCCGCGCTCGTCGGCCTGACCGACAGCCCACCGGACGTCTTCGTGGAATCCGTCGAACGCGGCGGGTCCTTCTCCTCCACCGTCCTGCGCGACAACCAGGTCCGCGACGTCCGCTCCCTGCTGGCCCTGCGCGTCAACGGAGCCGACCTCTCGCCCGACCACGGCTACCCGGCCCGGATCATCGTTCCCGCCAACCCCGGTGTCCACAACACCAAATGGGTCACCCGCCTCACCTTCGGAGCCACCGGATGAAGCGCCGCAGCGGCCTCCGCGAGCGCTACGGCGCATCCCCCCTGCACGTGCTCCTCCTCCTGTGTTCCTTCGCCCTGGCCCTGTACGCCGGGATCCGCCTCCTCAAGGGCGATCCGCTCGGCGTCGTGATCTGGTTCGTCGGGGCCGCGCTGCTCCACGACCTGGTCCTGCTGCCGCTCTACACGCTCACCGACCGGGCCGCCCAGGCCCTGACGGGTGTCCGCCAGGCTCCCGCGGGCGGTACGCACCGGATGCCGGCGGTCAACTACGTCCGCGTCCCCGCCTTCCTCTCGCTGCTGCTGCTGGTCGTCTGGTACCCGCTCGTCCTGCGTCGCGTCCCCGGGTACCGCTCCGCCACCGGCCTGGACCCGGACGTCTTCCTCGGGCGCTGGCTGCTGCTGACCGCGGCGTTCTTCGCCGTCTCGGCGCTCTGCCTGCTCGCCGCGACGGCCCGGCGGGGACGGTCGCACAAGCCCCGCCGCGAGCCGGCGGCGCGGGGACGTTCGTGATCCGTAAGGCATGGTGCCCCGGTTCCGGCCCGGTCCGTTCCTAGAGTTGGCCGGGAGGCTGTTCCCGAGAAGAGAGGTGGACCGGGATGACGGTCGACCAGGACGTCCCGCCGAGCGCCGAGGTGGGCGTCATCGGTGGCTCCGGGCTCTACGAGCTGCTGGACGACGTGGCCGAGGTACGGGTGGACACCCCGTACGGCGAACCGAGCGACGCGGTGTTCGTGGGAGAGGCGGCCGGCCGCCGGGTCGCGTTCCTACCCCGGCACGGGCGCGGCCACCGGCTTCCCCCGCACCGGATCAACTACCGCGCCAACCTGTGGGCGCTGCACACGCTGGGTGTGCGGCAGGTGGTCGCACCGTGCGCGGTGGGCGGGCTGCGCCCGGAGTACGGGCCGGGCACGCTGCTGGTGCCCGACCAGTTCGTGGACCGGACCTCGGGGCGCCCGCAGACCTTCTACGACGGCCTGCCGCTGCCGGACGGCACGGTGCCGGAGGTGGTGCACGTGTCCATGGCCGACCCGTACTGCCCGGCGGGGCGGAAGGCGGCACTGGACGCCGCCCGGGAGGCGGCCTGGGAGCCCGTCGACGGCGGAACGCTGGTGGTGATCGAGGGCCCGCGCTTCTCCACCCGCGCCGAGTCCCGCTGGTTCACCGCCAACGGCTGGTCGGTGGTCGGCATGACGGGACACCCGGAGGCCGTCCTCGCCCGTGAACTCGGGCTCTGCTACGCCTCGCTGGCCCTGGTCACGGATCTCGACGCCGGGGTGGAGAGCGGCGCGGGCGTCACCCACGGCGAGGTGCTGAAGGAGTTCGCCCGCAACGTCGACCGGCTGCGCACCGTGCTGTTCAAGGCGGTGGAACGGCTGCCGCTGGTGCGCGAGTGCCCCTGCCCGCACGCCCTGGACGGTCTCACAACCGGTCTTCCAGGGGTCCCCGGCGTCTGACGCCCCATCCCGGCGAGGGAACGCCGGGGCCGCGAGACTTCATCACCGGGAGGTTGGGCAGGATGATCGACCGTACCGTTCCGTCCTGCGCGCTCGCGCTCGCGGCCCTGGTCAGCGCTCTGGCGCTGACCGTCACCGACGGCGGCTCCGTGCCGCTCGCCGTCTGGTACCTCCTCGACACGGCCCTGTTCGCGGTCGCGGTGGTGCTGGTGCGCAGGGTGCCCGGTCGGCTGGTCGCGCCGCTGGTCCTGGCCGGCGCCGTGGCCGTCGCCGCAGTCGGGCTGCTGGCCCCACCCCGCACCAGTGACGACGCCTACCGCTACGTCTGGGACGGCCGGGTCCAGGCGGCCGGGATCTCGCCCTACGCCCACACCCCGGACGATCCGGCGCTGGCCCGGTTGCGTGACCCGGGGCTCTTCCCGGTCGGTGACGGCTGCACGGGCTGGGACGAGCGGCGCACCACGGCCGGGGACTGCACCCGGATCAACCGGCCGGCCGTGCACACCATCTATCCGCCGGTGGCACAGGTCTGGTTCGTCGTCGTGCACCCGTTCGGCGGCGGGGTCCGCGGGGTGCAGGCCGGCAGTGCGGTGCTGGCGGTGGCGACGACCGCCCTGCTGCTGAGGGTGGGGCGGGAGCGGTGGCGGGCCGCGTTGTGGGGGTGGTTCCCCGGCGTGGCCGTGTGGGCGGTCAACGACGCGCACGTGGACACGCTCGGAGCCCTGCTGACGGTCGCCGGGCTCGGCTGCGCGGCGCGCGGGAGGGCCGTGCGAGGCGGGCTCCTCCTGGGCGGCGCGGTCGCGACCAAGCTGCTGCCGGCCCTCGTCCTCCCCGGCGCGCTGGCGGGCCTGTCCGCACGGCGCCCTTCCCGGAAGGACGTCCTGCTGGTCGGATCCGCGCTCGGCGCCTTCGCCCTGTCCTACCTCCCGTACGTCGTGGCCTCGGGCGCCTCGGTCCTCGGCTACCTGCCGGGCTACCTGAAGGAGGAGGGCTACGAGCAGGGCCACATCGACCGGTTCGGGCTGCTGAGGCTGGTGCTGTCCGACCGCCTCGCACCGTGGGCGGCGGCGTTCGTCCTGGCGGCCGTGGTGGTCCGGGTCCTCCGCCGGGGCGACCGGAGCCGGCCGTGGGCCGGCGCGCTCCTGGTGACGGGCACGGCGCTGCTGTTGGTCGCGCCCTCCTACCCCTGGTACGGGCTCCTGGTGGTCGCGCTGGTGGCGCTCGACGGCCGCTGGGAGTGGCTGGCCGTCCCGGCCGCCGGGCAGGCGCTCTACCTGGTGCAGGGCCCGGTGGCGCAGCAGTTCGCCTACGGCACGGCCCTGTGCGTCGTCCTCCTGGTCCCGCTGCTGCGCCGGCGCCGTACGGGGCGGGTCGCCGCCGTGGCGGGGGCCGGGAACTGACGGAGTCTGACGGGGTCTGACGGGGTCTGACGGAGCGGCGCGGGTCGGATCGTGAGTGCGGGTGAACCGGTCGAAGGGCGTAGGGCGAGAGAGGTCGGCCGACGGGTGGTGATGGCGGGCACTCTCAGCGGGCGGGCGCGGTGCGGCGGCGCAGGGTGAGGAAGCGTCGGCCGTGGGAGGTCCAGCGTTCCGCTTCGACGAGCCCGGCGCCGTAGGCCCGTCGTACGGCGGCCCTGGCGCCGAGGCGTGCCCAGGCGAAGGGCGGGCCTAGCCGGCCGTCCGGGCCCTCGACCCGGACGGTGACGCGTTCGTCGACCTCGCGCGGCTCGACCTCCACCAGCAACAGCCCGTCCGGCGCGATGAGTTCGGCCGCACGCCGCAGCAGGGCCTCCGGGTTCCCGCCGATGCCGAGGTTGCCGTCCGCGAGCAGGGCCGCACCCCAGCGGCCCTCGGCGGGGAGCCGGTCGAACACCGACCGGCAGAGGGCCGCGCCGCCGAGGCCCAGGGTGCGGGCGACGGCCGCCGGGGTGACGTCGACGCCGAGGGCCGGGACGCCCACGGCGAGGAGCGCGGCGACCAGTCGGCCGGGTCCGCAGCCGAGGTCCACGACCGGCGCGGACAGGTGGAAGCAGCGCATCAGGAGGCTGTGGTCGCCGCCGGCGGCCGGGGCGCACCAGCGTTCGATGTCGAGCGGGATCCGGCGTCCGTCGTCGCCGCGCAGCCACAGCGGACCGCGTCCGGTGCGGACGGCGTCGGCGAACGGGTCGTCGATCCATGCCGTCGAGGTGCCGGTCAACCCGCCACCTCGGGGACGGTGCGGAACGAGCGCAGGCGGGCGGCGAACCGGCTCCGCGGCGCCTGGGAGGCGACCAGCAGGGCGTCCTCGACGGTGTCCACGTCGGTGGCTTCCGGCAGGGTGCGCACCGTCAGGCCGGCCGCCCCGAGCCGGTCGAGGAGCACCCGCCCCGTGTCCGGGGTCGACATCGGCACCCCCAGGAGGAGCCGGCGGGCGAGGTCCTCGGTGGGCCGGGCCAGGCCGAGGGCCCAGAAGCCGCCGTCGGTCGCGGGCCCGTACCAGGCGTCGGCCCCGGCCCGGCCCGCCGGGGAGAGCGGCTCGGCCAGGGTGGCCGCGCTGAGCTGCGGGGTGTCCATGCCGACCAGCAGCGCGGGCGCGTGCGGGGCCAGCCGGGCCGCGTGGCCGAAGGCCGCCGCCAGCCGGGCGTCCAGTCCGCCGCCGCTCTGCGGAAGCACCTGCCACCCGGGCGGCAGCCAGCGGCCCGGTTCGCCGTCCAGGACCAGCAGGCGCCGCCCGGCCGGCACGGTGGCCAGGGTGTGCAGGGTGTCGGAGAGCGCGGCCTCGGCCAGCGCCGCCGCCTGCTGGGGCGTGCAGGCCGGGGTGAGCCGGGTCTTCACCCGGCCGGGTACGGGCGACTTGGCGATGACCAGCAGGGTGGGCGGCGGGGCGGCGAGCACGGCCCGCATGTCCCGGATCGCCTGTCGGGTGCCGCGCACCGTGCCGGTGACCTTCGAACGGCCCGCGCGCGGCAGGTAGTCGACGGAGGTCTCGGTGATCCGCATGCCGGCGGCCGAGGCGGCGAGCACCATCTCCAGCGGGTATCCGGAGCGGCGGTCGCCCAGGCCGAGCGCCAGCAGGCGTTCCCGTCGGGCGGCCCGCATCGGGCCCAGGTCGTGCAGCGGGGCGCCGGTGCGGGCCCGCAGCCGGCGGGCCAGCACGGTGTTGGCGAGCCGTGCGTGCAGGGGCCAGGCGCCCGTGCTCACCGGCCGGCGGCGGCCGAGGACGAGGTCCGCCGTGCCGTCGGTCACCGGAGCGGTGACCCGGGGCAGTTGGGCGGGGTCGAGCGAGCCGTCGCAGTCCAGGAAGCAGACCAGCTCGGCGGTGGCGGCGAGGAGCCCGGCGTGGCAGGCGGCGCCGAACCCGCGCCGGGACTCCTCGACCACGGTCGCTCCGAGCGATCGGGCGAGTTCGGCCGAGCCGTCCCGCGAACCGTTGTCCACGACGATGGCCCGCCAGCCGGGCGGGATGCGCCCGAGCACCCAGGGCAGCGCCTCGGCCTCGTCGAGGCAGGGCAGGACGACATCGACACCGGACGAACGAGGGGTAGCGGAGGTCACGTCGGCCACGCTAAGGGCGTGTCGGCCCGGGACGGTGGTGCCGCAGCCTTACGGAAGCCGAACGTCGCGCCGACGGCCCACCGGTGAGCCGTCGGGGGCCGCACCGGTGCGGACCGGTGTGCGGACGGGTGTGCGGACGGGGCCCAGGATCTTACGGAGGTCGAACGGGGGGACGGCGGCGGCGTCCGCACCGGCGCCCGGCGCCTATTCTCGGCGGGGTGAACGAGCCCTCCGCCAACGAGCCCTCCGCCATCGCCGGGCCGTCGGCCGCCGGCCGCATCCTGGTGATCGACGACGACCCGACCGTGGCCGAGGTCGTCGCCGGCTACCTCACCCGAGCCGGCCACCGCGTCGACCACGCCGTCGACGGTCCGCGGGGGCTCGCCCTCGCCCGGGCCCACCAGCCCGACCTCGTGGTCCTGGACCTGATGCTCCCGGGCATCGACGGCCTGGAGGTGCTGCGGCGGCTGCGCGGCCAGGCCGCCGGCGGGGAGCTGCCGGTCGTGCTGCTCACCGCCAGGAGTGACGAGGCCGACCGCGTCCTCGGCCTGGAGCTGGGCGCCGACGACTACGTCACCAAGCCGTTCAGTCCACGCGAACTCGTCCTGCGGGTCCAGTCGGTGCTGCGGCGCTCGCGCGTGGCGGCACCCGCGACGGGCGCCCCGGCCGGGCCCGTCCGCTCCGGGGACATCACCGTCGACGGGCCGGCCCGTCGCGCTCACCGTTCCGGGAGGGAACTGTCCCTGACGGCACGGGAGTTCGACCTGCTGGCCTTCCTCCTGCGGTTCCCCGGGACGGTGTTCTCCCGCCAGGAGCTGATGGCCCGCGTCTGGGGCTGGGACTTCGGTGACCTCTCCACCGTCACCGTCCACGTGCGGCGTCTGCGCGAGAAGATCGAGGACGATCCCGCCGCCCCGCGGATGATCAGCACGGTGTGGGGCGTCGGCTACCGCTACGACCCGGTGCCCGGTGCCGGGGAGGACCGCGGGTGAAGGACCTGCTGCTGATCGCCCTGTTCGCCGCGCTCGGCGCCGGCGGAGCGGGCCTGCTCGGCTGGCCGGCCGTCCGGCTGCTGCGCAGGCGCTCGATGGCGCTCTCGCTGTTCTGCGTCGCCGTCGTCACCGTGCTCGCGGTCGTCTCCGGCACCTTCGCCGTCGCGCAGGCCATGTTCCTCTCCGCCCACGACCTCGGTGTCGTGATAACGGTGCTCGCCATGGCCGCCGTCGTGTCCCTGGGCACCGCCGCCCTGCTGGGCCGGCAGGTGGTCGCGGGCAGCCGGGCCCTGACGGCGGCCGCCCGGACCGTCGGCAGCGACACTGGCTTCACCGCGCCCGTCCACCCGCTGGGCCGCGAACTGGCCCAGCTGAGCGAGGAACTGTCCGCCACCAGCGCCCGGCTCGCCGAATCCCGGGGCCGCGAACAGGCCCTCGAACAGTCCCGGCGGGAGCTGGTCGCCTGGATCTCCCACGACCTGCGCACCCCGCTGGCCGGGCTGCGGGCGATGGCCGAGGCGCTGGAGGACGGCGTCGCCGAGGAGCCGGACCGCTACCTCCGGCGGATCCGCACCGAGGTCGAGCGGCTCACCGGGATGGTGGACGACCTCTTCGAACTCTCCCGCATCCAGGCCGGAACGCTCGCCCTCTCGCTCTCCCGGGTCTCCGTCTACGACCTGGTCGACGACGCGCTGGCCGGTGCCCACGCGCTGGCCCGGCAGCGCGGCGTCCGGCTCGAAGGCCGGCAGGTGGAGCCCGAACCGGTCGAGGTGGACAGCCGCGAGATCACCCGGGTCCTGGGCAACCTGCTGGTCAACGCGATCCGCTCGACCCCTCAGGACGGCGTGGTCACGGTCTCCGCGCGGCGGGAGGCGGACGAGGTGCTGCTCTCGGTCACCGACGGCTGCGGAGGCATCCCCGCCCAGGACCTGACCCGGGTCTTCGAGACCGGCTGGCGTGGCACCGCGGCCCGCACGCCCAGGCCGGCCGATCCCGGCGGGCGGTCCGACCGGCCCGAGGCCGGCGGCAGCGGCGCCGGCCTGGGCCTCGCCATCGTCCGCGGCATCGTCGAGGCCCACGCCGGGCGGGCCCGCGTCCACAACGTGGCGGGCGGCTGCTGCTTCGAGATCGCCCTGCCGTCCGCCCGGAGCTGACCTCAGACCCGCAGCGGTGCGGCGGCGAACTCCGCCATGCCCCGGTCGAACGGGACGTGCGGCAGCCAGTCCAGTTCGGCACGCAGCCGGTTCGAGTCGGCGGTGACGTGCCGCACGTCGCCGAGCCGGTACTCGCCGGTCACCGTCGGGGCCGGGCCGCCGTAGGCCGTGGCCAGCGCCACTGCCATCTCACCGATGGTGCGCACCTCGCCGCTGCCCACGTTGTACGCCCGGACGCTGCCCGGCGGCCGGTCGCCCACGGCGGCCAGCGCCGCGAGGTTGGCGGCGGCGACGTCCTCGACGTGGACGAAGTCCCGGCGCTGGCGGCCGTCCTCGAAGACCCGGGGCGCCTCGCCGCGGGCGAGGGCCGACCGGAACAGCGACGCCACCCCCGCGTACGGGGTGTCGCGCGGCATCCCGGGGCCGTACACGTTGTGGTAACGCAGCGTCAGCACTGTTCCGCCGCAGGCGCGTGCCCAGGCGGCGGAGAGGTGTTCCTGCGCGAGCTTGGTCACCGCGTAGACGCTGCGCGGGTCGGCGGGTGCGCTCTCCGCGACCAGGCCCGGCCGCAGGGGAGCGCCGCAGACCGGGCACGGCGGCTCGAACCGTCCGGCGTCCAGGTCGGCGGGCCGCCGCGGCCCCGGTGCCACCTCGCCGTGCTCCGCGCAGTGGTAGCGCCCTTCCCCGTAGACCACCATGGATCCGGCCAGGACCAGCCGTCGGACGTCGGTCCGCGCCATCGCGGCGAGGACCACCGCCGTGCCGAGGTCGTTGCAGCCGACGTACCGTGGTGCGTCCTGGAGGTCCAGTCCCAGGCCGACCATCGCCGCCTGGTGGCAGACCGCGTCCACCCCGGCGAGCGCCTCCTCGACGGTCTCCGCGTCCCGGACGTCCCCGCGCCGGAAGTCGACACCCGCGGGCAGCGCGGGCGGGTTCCCGGTCGGGTGGACTGCGGGCAGCAGGGCGTCCAGGACGCGCACGTGATGGCCGGCCGCGACCAGGGCGCGCACCACGGACGCGCCGATGAAGCCGGCACCGCCGGTGACCAGGATTCTCATGCCGCCGACGCTAGCGTCCGACCGGGCCCGCGGCCGGTCGACACGGGGCGGCGTCACGGACCGGTAAGACGCGCACTCCCGGGCCCGCCGAAGGCGAGGACGCCGTCCTCGATCGGGTCGGACAGCAGGACCTTCCGGTCGTGGTGGTAGTCCATCACCATCCGCCAGGGGAACTCGCGCCCCTGGCGCGGCATGACGTCCTTCGCCCGCCGGATGTAGCCCGAGGTCAGCTCGTCGACCACGCCCTCGGCGGTCGCGTTGGCCCCGTGGTCGACGGGCACGGCGACGGTGCGGCCGGTGGCGTCCAGGTGCCTGAGCAGGCGCACCAGGTAGGCGGCGGCGAGGTCGACCTTCAGGGTCCACGAGGCGTTGGTGTAGCCGAAGACCCAGGCCAGGTTGGGGATGCCCTCGAGCATGACGCTCTTGTAGGTGCAGACGTCGTGCAGGTCGCGCGGTTCGCCGTCGACGCTGATCGTGGCGCCGCCGAAGGCCTGGAGGTTCAGGCCGGTGGCGGTGACGACGACGTCCGCGGCGAGTTCCCGGCCGGAGGCGAGCCGGATGCCGGTGGGGGTGAAGGTCTCGACGGTGTCGGTGACGACGTCGGCGCGGCCCTCCCGGAGCACCCGGAAGAGGTCGCCGTCGGGGACGGCGCACAGCCGCTCGTCCCACGGGTCGTAGGCCGGGCTGAAGTGGGTCATGTCGATGCGCGGGCCGACCGCCCGGCGCACCCCGGCCAGCAGCATCCGGCGCGTCGCGCGGGGGAAGCGCCGGGCGGTCCGGAAGAGGGCGCGCTGCAGGCCGATGTTGCGTCGGCGGGTCATCCTGGCGACCAGCGGACCGGGCAGGAACCGCTGCTGCCAGGCGGTGATCCGGTCGACCGAGGGCACCGAGAAGACGTACGAGGGCGAGCGCTGGAGCATCGTCACATGGGCCGCCCTGTCGGCCAGCGCCGGGACGAGCGTGACGGCGGTCGCGCCGCTGCCGATCACGACGACCCGCTTCCCGGTGTGGTCGAAGTCCCGCGGCCAGTGCTGCGGGTGGATCCGCACGCCCTCGAACCGCTCGGCGCCGGGGAACTCGGGCAGGTGGCCCCGGTCGTAGTCGTAGTAGCCGGTGCAGGTGACGAGGAAGGAGCAGACCCAGGTCTCCCGCTCGCCGGTCGCCTCGCGCAGCGCGGTCACCGTCCACCGCTGGCGCTCGCTCGACCAGTCGGCGGCCAGCACCCGCAGTCCGTGGTGGATCGCCTTGTCGACGCCGTACTCGCGGGCGGTGGCGGTCACGTAGTCGCGGATCGACTCGCCGTCGGCGAGCACCCTGGTCCCGTTCCAGGGGCGGAACCGGTAGCCGAAGGAGAACATGTCGGAGTCCGAGCGGACGCCCGGGTAGCGGAACAGGTCCCAGGTGCCGCCGATGCCGGCCCGGCGTTCCAGGATCGCGAAGTCACGGCCGGGGAGGTCCCGGCGCAGGCGGCAGGCGACGCCGATGCCGGCGACTCCGGCGCCGATGACGAGGACGTCGGTGCGGTGTGTGGTCATGGGTCCACTGTCGTGGTTCGCGGGGCGGCCGTATCGTCTTTTCCCGACAAGCTTTTGGCATTGTGCGACAGGGGCGGGCGACGGGCAGCCTCATCCGGGCCACCTCGGTCCGTCGCCGGCTCCGCGACCTGCGCGCAGGACGGTTCCACCGGCGGCGGCCCGGGCCGTGTGGGCGGTCCGTGTCGGCTCGAACGCGATGGTACGGCGGGCGGTACGGCGAGGGGTCCCACCGGCGGGTGGGACCCCTGCGGGTGGGTGGGTCAGCCCGTTGCCTCCGCCGTCGGCCGGACGGCGACCGCGTCGATCTCGAAGAGCATCCCGGGCAGGGCGAGCGAGGCGACTCCGCTGAGTGTCTGTGCGGGCAGTCGGTCGCCCCAGGCGCCGGCGAGGGCTTTGCCGAGGACGGCGAGCTTCTGCGGGTCGTGGTCGACGATGTACGAGCCGAGGCGGACCACGTGCTCGAAGCCGAGGCCGACTCCGGCGAGTGCGGTGCGCAGGTTGGCGAGGGCGAGTTCCACCTGGGCGGTGAAGTCGCCGGGCACGACCTGGCCGTCGGCGTCGGAGGCGTACTGGCCGCCGGTGAACACCGGTTCGCCGGGTGCGGAGGCGGCGTGGCTGTAGCCGAACGGCGTCGGGTCGTGCAGGCCGGGCGGGTTGGTGATGGTGCGGGTGTCGGTCACGGGGTTCCTCTCCTGGTGTCGGGTCGGGCTCGGTGCCGGGCGGTCTACGGCTGGGACCGGGCGGCTTCCTCCCGGGCGTCGCGCCAGCTCGGCGACTCCAGGAAGTGGTTGTCGAAGAGGTCCTGCTTGGCGAGCAGTTCCTCGACCGTCGCCTCGCCCGCGCGGATCCGCTCCAGGAGGCGGAAGTAGTCGAAGCGCTCCACGCCGGGGGTGATCACTATCAGCAGGTCCGCCCCGGAGTCCGGCGCGGCCGCGAAGGCGTGCGGCAGGTGGGGCGGTACCACCACGAGGTCGCCGCTGCGGGCGGTGACCACGTCGTTCCCGACCAGCACCTGGGCCGAGCCGTCGACGACGAAGAACAGCTCCGAGGAGCCCCCGTGGTAGTGCGGGGTGGCGCCGTCCTTGCCGCGCCCCAGCGTGACGCGCAGGGTGCTCAGGGCGCCGCCGGTGGCGCTGGAGTCCGCCAGCAGCCGCCCCGTGCCGCCGAGCATCGAGACGGTCTCGGCTTCGTCGCCCCGCACGACCACGGCTTCCGGTCCGATCAACGTCATTGGTCTCTCCCCACGGTGAGCACTCCGATAGTTCCTCAGCTGATAGTACTACGTCTAACTATCTCCCATCGAATAACATTCCCCCATGGATCACGTGGACGTCATGCTCGACCAGTGGAGCCGGGAGCGCCCGGACCTCGACCTGGCGGCGGTCGGCACCGTCGGCCGCCTCGGCCGCTTCGCGCTGCTCGCCGGCCGGGTCGTCGAAGAGGTGTTCAAGCAACACGGCCTCCAGCGCGGCGAGTTCGACGTTCTCGCCACCCTGCGCCGCTCCGGCGCGCCGTACGAACTGATGCCCTCCGAACTCGCCGCGCTGCTGCTGATGTCGCGGGCCGGCATGACCAGCCGGATCGACCGGCTGGAATCGGCGGGCCTGGTGGAACGCCGCACCGACCCGGCGGACCGGCGCAGCGTCCGCATCGCCCTCACCGCGGCCGGACGTGCCCTCGTGGACGCCGCCTTCACCGACCATGCGGCCAACGAGACCGCGCTGCTCTCCGCCCTCTCGGGCGAGGAACGGGCCACCCTGGACGGGCTCCTGCGCAAACTGCTCGCCGACGTCGAGGGCACGCAGAGCCCGGCACCCTGACGCCCCCGCCCGAGGTCCAGCCGCCCGCGACAGCTCCGGAACGCCGTCGGCCGCCGTGCGAGGGGAACGCGTACGGCGGCCGACACCCGGTGTGGTGTGCCGTCCGTGACGACTGCCGCACCCTGACGTACTCCGCCTCCGACGCGGCCGCGGCCGTCGGTCAGGCGGCGATCGGGTCGCCCAGTGGGCGCGTCCCGTCCGGGATCCTCCCGCCGCGCATTCACCGGCGCGGCGGGCCCGACCGTGGTGCCGGCGCCCAGCGTCGAGCCCGGCGGCACGATGCTGCGCGGGCCGGTGGCGGCGCCCGCCCGCACCCGCAAGGCCTGGCTCCTCCGACCAGGGCGTGTCTCAGAAGTGGACCAACAGCCGCTTCACTCCTGACGAAGCGAAGCGAGCCAGCTCGCGTCCTGGAACTCGGCCGGGAGCTGGTCTTCCCATGGATCGATCCCGCGACGCTCCAGTTCGTCGAACCAACGATCCCGCTGGGACTCGGGGAGGCGCTGTCCACACCACGGGCAAAAGTCGATCCTGATGATCGATGCACCACCGTCGTGGATGATCAACCCGTAGTCCTGGAACTTGGTGCTGAAGCGAATCAGCGCGTCCGGGCAGGCGAAGGGGTCGTCGTGCTGGTCGCAGTGCCAGTTCACCTGGCCCGTCATCGCCTCGCAGCAGTGGTCGGTCATAGCCTTGGCTCCTCATCGATCAGCAGGACGATCGGAAGTAGATCACGGCCTGAGATGATCTTCGGATGGGGCGGGGAGATCTGACGAACGCGCAGGGGGCGAGGCTGGAGGCGATGTTGCCGGCAAGCAAGAAGCCAGGACGGCCTCCGGTCTGGTCAAGCGGCAGCTGATCGATGGCATACGGTGGGGGCGGTACGGGTGCGCCGTGGCGGGACGTGCCCGCCCGGTACGGCGAGTGGGGGACGGTCTACGGACTCTTCCGCCGCTGGCGGCGCGACGGCACGGGGGCCCGAATCCTCACCGATCCCCGCGGACCGGGTCCGCAGCCGAAGGAAGCTCGGTTCTCACGGCGGTCGGCCACCCATGCTCTGCACGACCGACTACCGCGGGCGCCGCGCGGTGGAGTGCGGGATCAACCGCCTCAAGCGCCACCGAGCCGTCGCGACCCGGTACGACAAGCTCGCACTCCGATACGAAGCCACCGTACTCGTCGCGGCCATCAACGAGTGGCTCTGAAGATCACTTCTGGAACAGGCCCCGGCCGGTGCGCGAGCCGGGGCCCGCAGGCGCCCGGGCACGGTGCGAGGGCGGCCGCCGGCGGGTCCGGTGGCCGCCCTCACGTGGGTCGGGACGGGGTGTCAGTGCTGGTGGCGGCGACGGCGGGAGGCCGCCAGGAGGAGCGCGCCACCGAGGCCGACGAGTACGGCGATGCCGCCGATCAGCGCCACCTGGCTGCCGGTGGCGGCCAGGCCGCCCCGGTCCGGTCGGCTGGGCCCGTCGCCGGCGCCCGGGTCGGGGCTGTGGCTGCCGCCCGACGGAGAGGTGGACCCGCCGGTCGGTTCAGGGGACGGGGAGGACGGCGTGGACGGGGGTGCCGTCGGGGACGGCGAGGACGTGGCCACCGTCACCGTGGCCGTGCACTCGCCCGCCGTCGAGCCGGGCGGGCAGTTGCCGCCGGTCCGGTCGGACACCACGGTGTTGCGCATCGTGTGGTCGCCGACGGAGGGCTCCTTCACCCTGACGGTGTAGGTGAGCCGGGCGTTGCCGCCGGCAGGCAGGTCGCCGGTCCAGGAGAGCACCGGCTGCGTGTAGGAGGGCGTTCCGGTGGTGGCGGTGGCGTCGTCGTTGTACGCGGCGTCGTCGAGGACGGCGCTCAGGTCGTCGGTGACGGTGAGCCCGGTGAGCGGCGCGTTGCCGGTGTTGGTGATGTCCACCCGGTACGTGACGGTGTCGCCGGGGGCGGCCTGGGCCTTGTCGGCGCTCTTGGCGAGGCGGTAACCGGTGTGCTCGGCAACGGTGTTGCGCACGGCGTTGCTCGCACGCCGCTGTTCGCGGCCGGTCTGGGCGCCGCGGTAGACGAGCGACGAGGTGTTGTCGAGCTTGGTGCCCGGCGCGAGTCCGGCGTCGACCCGGGCCCGGAAGGAGACGGTGGCCTCGGCTCCCGGCGCGAGGTCGGCGGCGGTGCAGGTGACCGTGCGTCCGGAGGCGGTGCAGCCGGGGCCGGAGCCGTCGACATAGGCGGTGCCGGCGGGCAGCACGTCGGTCAGGGTGACGCCGGTGGCGGTGTCGAGGTCGGCGCTGCTGCCGTCCTCGTGCCGGTTGGCGACGGTGAAGGTGTAGGTGATCTCGGCCCCGGGGTCGACGAAGCCCGGCGGGTCGTTCGTGGTGGAGCCGGCCGGATCGTTGGCCTTGGTGATCCGGAGGTCGGGTTCCAGGGCCTCGACGGCGAGCCAGACCACCTGGGGGTGCAGCGCGTCGCCTTGGCCGGTGACGCGGAGCGCGGCCTGCTTGGTGCCGGCCGGGAGCTTGCCGGTGATGTCGATCATCCGGGCGTCGTAGCCGACGTTGTCGACCGGATTGGGCCTGCGATCGGTGATGTTGGTGCCGGTGCCGTCCGCCGCGACGTGGTCGATGCGGCTGGTGAAGGCGTTGTCGCGGACCGGCCTGGCCGCGGTCGGCATGGGCAGGGCGGTGAGGCTGCCGGAGTCCGGGCCGACTTCCAGGGAGTCGCCCGCGATGGGCGCGTCGCCGTCGCCGACGACGACGCCCATGGTGGCGGCCGGGGCGCGGCCGGCCGGGGTGCGGATGCCGTCGAGGGTCATGGTGATGCTGGGCGTGGGCGGGCGGATGAGCTGGTAGCCGTCCCAGATCTGCAGGTAGCGCAGTGGCTCCTTGGGGTCCTCGTAGGCGACGGCCAGGGACCAGCCGCCCCAGCAGCCGACGTTCTGGCCGCCGAAGTCGGAGGTCGAGGACCGGCCCTGACAGGCCTGGATGTCGGCGACGGTGTACTCGCCGGAGCCGGCGGCGCGCACCAGGTCGGTGACGTCCTTGACGCCGGCGTGGGCGGTCAGCGGGGCCGGCGGAGTGCCGCCGGTCTTCTGGTCGAACCAGTCGTAGGTGTCGGCGGTGAGCCGCTGGTAGCCGGTGGCACCGGGAACCTTGAGCTCGACCTGGTCGGCCTTGGAGGCGTCGCCGGAGGTGGAGGTGAGCGAGGTCCCGACCGGGTTCGACTGCCAGTAGAGCCGGGCGTTGAGCACCTTGGCGCCCGGCGGGATGGTCAGGGTGGCCGCGGAGGCGGTGTTGCCGGGGGCCTTGGGGTCGGTCTTGACCCAGTTGACCCGGTTGTTGTTGTAGGCGTTGTCGTCGCACGGACTGTCGTCGGGGTCGCAGGCGACCACCGAGTTGGAGGCCATGGTCAGGTTTCCGTGCGTCAGCAGGTCGAGCGTCGGCTTCGGGCCTATCGGACGCTCCGCCCCGCTCTGGGCGGCCTTCGCCGTCGGCGCCGCGGCGGCGTCCAGGGCGAACGGCGCGGTCGAGGCGAGCGCGAGTGCCGAGACGGCGAGAGCGCCGAGGACGGTACGACCGGGCACGCGCCGGACCCGGGATTCGGAGTTCGGCCGCACCTCGTTCATGACGGATGGTATGCGGTCGCTCAAGGTGGCTCCTGGAAGTGCTTGAGGGGTTTCGGGAGGGTGAGGGGAGGCCCTCCGGGCGGGTTCAGGATGATTAGTCCGAATTCATCCGCCAGATGTGAATATGTCACATTCTTACCCGTCTGGGTAAATGCGGGGGGCGCGGAGTCGGGTGCCCGTCAGGCCCGGAGGACCGACTGCCCCCGGATCGCAGCGTCCGACTGCTCGTCATCTCCCTTGCCTTTGCGTCGACTTTTCCCCTTCCTTGCGTGAGAACGGGGCGGGGAGCCTGCTGTGCGGCAG
>NZ_JBHUAL010000136.1:0-26886 GCF_042789775.1 Kitasatospora sp. NPDC056800
CATGATGGCGGTGAACTCGCCCTGGGGGAACACGACGCTGACGTTGTCGAGGGCGACGACGCGGGTCTCCCCCTCCCCGTAGACCTTGTTCAGGCTGGTGGCTCGGGCGGCCGCGCGGCCGGTGTGGACGGCGGTTGCGGGGAACGTCACGTGGACTCCTCGGGCTGATTAACGGAATGTTTAACTCCGTAACATCATCCCAAGCTGTTCGAATGCGATTCGTATGCCACGCGGAGGGTCGGCCCCCGCCGACCCGGCGGGACGGCGGGGGGCCTTCTCCTCCTCAGGTATGACGCCGGACCCTGAGGACCAAGGGCCCCGGCAGGTTCCGGACGGTTCCGGAAGGGGCCGGGGCCCGGCCGACTACTCGACCGCCACGCCGAAGGCCGCCGCCAGCCCGGCCAGGCCGTTCGTCACCGCCCGCCCGGACGGGCTGAACTCCCAGCCGCCGGCGGCCCGGCGGAACGCCCCGAGCAGCATCGCGCTGTCCGGCACCCCGCCGGTCGGGCCCGCCCAGGCGTCCGGTCCGCCGGCGCCCGGCCCGTACGCGGCGGCGAGCGCCAGCCCGTGCACGTAGCCGAGCGGCAGCGCCGGGTGGTCCTCCTCCTCGGTGGAGACGGCGACCACCACCTCCTCGACGGCGGCCGGCAGCCGGTGCAGGTCCAGGGCCAGCCGGGCCGCCCGGGTCGGCTCGCCCGGCACCGAGCGGGTCGGGTGCAGCCGCACGGCGCCGTCCGGGTCCTGCGGGCTGTTGAAGAACACGAAGTGCTCGTCGCTCAGCACCCGGCCGCCGGCGCACAGGAAGGCGGTGACGTCCAGCTCCACCGCGTCCCCGCCGGCCGTCCGGCTCTGCCAGCTCACCGTGAGGGCGGTCTCGCGCGCCTCCTCGGACCGGTCGTTCGCGACGGCCGAGGCGGCAGCGGAGGAGCCGTCGCCGCCGAGCCGGCCGCGCAGGCCCTGCTCGGCGAGCAGGGCGACCAGCTCCGGGCCGCTCACCAGGGCCAGCGGCTTGCCCTCGATGTAGCTGTACGAGCCGCGGCCGAAGCCCGCGGTGGTGACCAGGATGCCCTTGATCGCGCCGTGGTGGCGGACGGTGGACTCCAGGTCGCGCACCGCCGTCGGCGGGACGGTCTTCTTGTAGCGCTTCGCCTGGATCACGATCGTGCCGCCGGTCACCGGGTCCAGGTCCTCGGCCACCACGTCCACCCCGACGTCGCCGCTGCGGGCCGTGGTCATCACCCGGAAGCCGCGCAGCCGGAACAGCTCGGCGATCAGCTCCTCGAAGTCCAGCGGGTCCATCTCGAACAGGTCCGGCTCGTCCTCGCCGCCGTGCCCGGCCAGGCTCCCGCCGACGCTCTCCGGCCGCCGGTCCGGCCGCACCTCGTCCAGCCGCTCCGGGCGCGCCGACAGCCGGCCGCCCAGGCCCTGGAAGCACTCCACCGGGTCCACCCGGTCCAGCGCCAGCGCGGCGAAGCCCGCCCGGGTGGCGGTCAGCGTGGAGAGGAAGCGCTCGGCCTCCCGGCCGGTCGCCGGGTCGATGCCGAGCACGAAGCCGTTCAGCACCACCGAGTCCAGCAGCCCGTCCCGGTCCGCCCGGAACAGCTCCACCGCCACCCGCAGCGCCGACTGCGCCAGCACCTCCCGGTACAGCGCCTTGCGCTCCGTCGCCGGGCGGGCCACCTCCGCCTCGCGGTCGTCCGACTTCACGTACCGCACCCGGCCGGCGGCCGGCACCACGTCCGGCCCGGGCAGCTCCCAGTCCACCACCAGCTGCCGGCTCCCGGCGTCGAACGCCGCCGCCAGCCGGTGCGGGAAGCCCTCCGGCCAGGCCGCCGAGGCGTACAGGCCGGCCGTGAAGTACTCCTGCACCGCCTCCGGCTCGCCCGCCCGCAGCCGGCGCAGCAGCTCCTCGGTCCGGGCGGCCAGCTCCTCCTGCTGCCGGCGGGACTGCTCGACCCCGGCCAGGTACTCCTGGTGGTACGCGGCCAGCCGGTGCTGCCGGTCCACCTCCCGGGCCTGCGCGGCGTACCAGTCCTGCTCGAACCGGGCCCGGGCCTGGGCCAGGTACTGCTCGTACTGCTGCCGCACCCCCGGGTTGCGGGCCTGCACCGGGTCCGGTGGCGGCACGAAGTACCGGGCCGAGGACTGGTCCGGCATCGGCACCGGCTCGCCCAGCGGCCCCGGATCGAACGGCGGCACCGCCCGCGGCGCCAGCAGGGCCTGCGGGCCGAAGGCCGGCGCGGCCAGCCCGGCGGCCAGCAGCCCCCGCAACTCCTCGACCCGGGCGTCCAGTTCGGCCGTCCGCCGGGCCACCTCCGCCTCCCGCGACTGCTGGTAGGCGCGCTGCGCCTCGCGCTCGCTGCGGGCCGCCGCCTTCTGCACCTCCCGCTGCTCCCGCTCCCGGCGGCGCTGCTCCGCCGCCTCGGCGCGCCACCGGGCCTCCTCCCGGCGCTGCTGCTGTCGCTGCGCCTCCGCCCAGATCGCCAGCACCCCGCTGCTCCGCCGCCCCGACACCGTCCGCCCACCCCATTCGCCTCGCGCCCGATGCGGCCGCCGCGGCGCCGCCTCCCGACCGCGCCGCCGACCGCGCCCGCCACAATAGAACGTGAACACCCCGCCCGGCCAAGCGCCGGTGACCTGCGGGGCTTTCGGGCGGGGAGGAGGGGCCGGCCGCCACGGACCTGACACCCTGTCGAGGGGGCCGGCGGGCGGGGTGGCAGGGGCGTGGCCCCGCCGGGCCGCCCGGCCTGTCGGTGGCACCGGGTAGTCTCGTCGGCTACCGACAGCCAGGAGAAACGTGACGATCCCCCCGCAGCCCCCGCAGACCCCCGAGCACCGGGTCCGCCCCGCCGGCTGGGTCTCCACCGGCCTGAGCTGGCGGGACGGCCGCGCCGTGCTCGGGGCCGCGCGCGGCGCGCAGGTGCACGAGCGCGCCGTGGCGCCGGGGGTGGAGGTCGGCTGGCTGCTGGGCGGCCCGCGCCGCTGCGTGGGGGCCTGGCTGGTCGGGGCGACGGAGCGCACGCCCTGCCCGCACCACGCGGTGATCGACCCGGGCGGCGGCGCGACGCAGTGCCCGGCCTGCCAGAGCGTGGACCGCGGCCTCGCCCTCGCCCGGGACCAGATCCTCGACGACGGCCGCACCTACCTGCTCTACCTCGCCTGGTTCGGCGAGGGCCTGCTCAAGGTCGGCCTGACCGCCGAGCAGCGCGGCGACAGCCGGCTGCTCGAACAGGGCGCGCTGGCCTACGCGTTCACCGCCCGCGGCGCCCTGCCGGCGGTCCGGCGCGCCGAACTCACCGTCGCCGCCTCGGGCCTGGCCCGCGAGCGGTACAAGTCCCGGATCAAGACCGAGCAGTGGTGGTCGCACGGCGACGTCCCGTACCGCCGTACGGTGCTCGGCGACGCCCGCGCCCGGGCGCACCGGCTGCTGGACGGCCACGCCGTGGAGCTGCTCGCCGACCGGCCGGTGGTCGACCACGTCGAGCGCTACGGGCTGGCTGGCGGCGCCCCGGAGGCGTACCGGGAGATCGCCGGGCTGGCCGACGGCGCGGTGCTCGCGGGCCGGCTCCGCGCGCCGGTGGGCCGGCACCTCTTCCTGGACCAGGCGGACGGCTCCGGCCCGCTGCTGCTGGACACCCGGCTGCTCACCGGCTGGACGCTCAGCCCGGTCACCGGCCGCGGGTCCGAGGGCATGGTCCTCCAGGAGCGTCTGCGCCCGCCGGAGCCGGACACCCAGGAGGCGCTGTTCTGAGACCGCCAATGACCGCTCCGACCAGCATGGTTGCGTAATAAAACCTCAAGGCCTAGCCTCGGCCTTGCGGTTTTAAGTTGCTACCACCTTGGAGCGAGCCCGACCATGATCGCCGCCCACGAGACCTTCGACGGCACCTTCCCGTACCGGCCGCACTTCAGCACCGCCGCCGGCTTCCGCCAGCACTACGTGGACGAGGGCACGGGCCCCGTGGTGCTCTGCCTGCACGGCGAACCCACCTGGGGCTACCTCTTCCGCGACCTGGTCCGCCGCCTGGCCCCGACCCACCGGGTGGTCGTCCCCGACCACATGGGCTTCGGCAAGAGCGCCACCCCGGCCGACCGGACCTACTGGCTGCAGGACCACGTCGACAACCTGGAGGCGCTCGTCCTGGACCTCGGCCTGCGCGAACTCACCCTGGTCCTGCACGACTTCGGCGGGCCGGTCGGCATGGGCCTGGCCGCCCGCCGCCCGGAGCTGATCGCCCGGGTGGTGAGCGTCAACGGGCCCACGCCGTTCGGCCAACCCGGCCTCGGCGCGGCACTCGCCGCGAACGCGGCCGAGTCCCCGTGGTTCGGCTGGATCGCCCGGGCGCACGCCGACGGCAGCCTGGACGCCGTCCTCGGCGAACTCCGGCACACCGTCCTCAGCACCCTGAAGCTCAACGGCTTCGAGAACAACGCCCTGATCACCGACACCTGGCTGGCCGCCTACGGCGCGGCCTTCCCGTCCCCCGCGGAGGCCGCCGGGGCGATCGGCTGGGCGAAGGGCTTCGCCACCGGGGCGCACACCTTCGAGACCCCGGGCGCCAAGGCCCGCGCGGCGCTCGCCGCCCTGCCCGCGCTCGCCCTCTGGGGCGCGGCCGACCGCACCCTCGCCGCCCGGCACTTCCTGCCCCTGTTCGCCGAGGCGTTCCCGCGCGGCCGGGCCGTCGAACTGCCCGGCGTCGGCCACTACAGCCCCGAGGACGCCCCGGAGACCGTCGTCGAGCTGGTGGAACGCTTCCTCACCGAGACGGCGGCGGAGACGGGGGCAAGGGGTACGGCGTAGGCCGGCGCCCGCCCGCGAGTGGGTGGGCGCCGGCCGGTCGGTCAGCCGCTGAGCAGGGCCAGGAGCTGGTTCGCCAGGCCCAGCGCGGGCGCGGCGGCCTCGCCGACGCTCTGGGCCAGGCCGGCCAGCAGCAGCAGGGTGTTGCGCCGGCTCCTCGGCTCCTCGGCGGCGGGGCTGGTCAGCACCGGCAGGGCCTCGGCGAGGCCCTGCCGGTCCGCCTCGTGGAGCCGCCCGTCCCGGGCCAGGTCGGTGACCACGGCGGCGAGCCGGGCGAACAGCGCGGCGACCTCCGGCGGCAGGGCCTGGTCGCCGACCGCCCCGTTGTTGTGCTGGATGCCGACGTTGCCGCTGCCGCCGTGGATGGTGACGCGGTCGCCGTACTGGACGTCCGGACGCTCGTTGTCGTTCACTTGCTGACTCCCGTGTTTCCCTGGCCGCCGTAGATGTTGACGCTGTCGCCGAACTGGTACTGCCGCAGGTCCACACTGATGGTCTGGACGATCTGCTGGAACTCGGCCTGCGGGTTCTCGATCGCGCGGGTGATGGTGGCCTGCAGCTCGAACGCCGGCTCCGCGGTGAGCCAGGCCAGCACCGCGGTCGGCGGGCCGGCCGTGTCCACGGCCAGCACGTACAGGTCGGGCCGGCGCAGCACCGGCCAGGTGAAGATCAGGAAGTAGAGCGCCACGAGGATCATCGCGACGAGGAACAGCGTGCCGGACCCGGAGTCCGAGGACGATCCGTCGGTGGCCTGCGCGATCACGAGCACCGGCAGGAAGACGACCAGGGCGAAGGCGAGCAGCCGCAGGAGCGCGCGGCGCCGGCCGGGCACGATCAGGGAGGTGCCGACCCGGGCCACGTTGGCGAGCGGGTACGCGGCCTGCCCGATCCAGAGGATGCGGTTGGTGACCGCGACGCGGGTGGTGGTCGGGGTGCCGGCGGGACCGCTCGTGAAGGCCGGCGGCGGGGTGGTGGGCGGCGGCGGCCCGAACGGGGCCGGTGTCGGCGGCCCGCCTGGCGGAGGCGGCGGAACGAACGGAAAGGAGCCGGTCTGTCCGGCCCGGGGCGAATCGGAAGGATCGGTCGGCTGCATGGCCATGTCCCCCAAGGCTGTCGTGCGAGGGAGGACAATGTGCCAGCACGTCCCGGGTCCGCACAAGTTCATTGTCATGGCGGATAACTGACGAACCGTCGGTTCGTATGCCCCGGCCCTGGTCCCGCCGACCCGTCGTCCCGCGGGCCGTCAGCCCAGCTTGCCGCGCAGCACGCCGGGGCCGGAGCGGGCCCGGCGGGACCGCGGCGGGCGGGACGGGCGGACGTCCGGGCGGGCGGGCTGCTCGGCCGCCTCCGCGGCCCGCCGGGCCAGTGCGGCCCGGGCGGCGGCCAGCGCGACCCGGGCGAGCAGCGGGTCCTCCCGGACGCCGGCCGCGCGCTTGGCGCTCTGGCAGGCGGTGCACCAGACCGGCGAGGCCGGCCCGTCCGGGTACACCATCTCCTCGGGCGGCAGGTAGTGCCCACCGCACTCGACGCATTCGAAGACGAACCTCATCCGACGATCACCGTTCCGGATCCGTGGCACCGGCCGCAGGGCGACCAGAAGGTGTGGACACTGGGCACCATGCTTCCTTCCTCGTCCAGTTCGACCGTGGCCTCGGTCTTCTGGGTCCCCCCGGACCCGCCGCAACCGGAACAGGACTGAACCTCGGGCATATGCCGTCCTTCCGTAGCGGACACCACCGTAGCGCGATTCCCCGTCAGGAAGCACGGCCCCGGGCGATCCACCACCCGTACGGGTAGCGCGAACCGCCGCCGCACGCCCTGTTCCAGAACGGCGTCGGCCCCTCGCCTGAGCACCAGAGCGAGGGGCCGACCGTCGTGGGGGAGTCGTCAGCCGCGGGCGGCCCGCAGGAACTCCCGGTTCATCGCCGCGATGCTGGGCAGCGGGATGCCCTTGGGACAGGCGGTGGCGCACTCACCGGTGTTGGTGCAGCCGCCGAAGCCCTCGGCGTCCATGGCCGAGACCATGTCCCGTACCCGGGCGGCCCGTTCCGGCGCGCCCTGCGGCAGCACGTTGAGGTGCACCACCTTGGCGGAGGTGAAGAGCATCGCCGAGCCGTTCGGGCAGGCCGCCACGCAGGCGCCGCAGCCGATGCACTCGGCGTGCTCGAAGGCGGTGTCGGCGGTCTCCTTGGGGACGGGCGTGGCGTGCGCCTCGGGGGCGCTGCCGGTGGGGGCGGTGATGTAGCCGCCGGAGCCGATGATCCGGTCGAAGGCCGAGCGGTCCACCACCAGGTCCTTGACCACCGGGAACGCCGCCGCCCGCCAGGGCTCGACGTCGATGGTGTCGCCGTCCTGGAAGTGCCGCATGTGCAGCTGGCAGGTGGTGGTGCGCTCGGGGCCGTGCGCCTGGCCGTTGATGACCATGCCGCAGGCGCCGCAGATGCCCTCGCGGCAGTCGTGGTCGAAGGCGACGGGCTGGTCGCCGCGGGTGATCAGCTCCTCGTTGAGGGTGTCCAGCATCTCCAGGAAGGACATGTCCGGGCTGATCCCGCCGACCCGGTAGGTGGTCATCGAGCCGGGTGCGTCCGGGCCCGCTTGGCGCCAGATGCGCAGGGTGAGGTTCATGCGTAGCTCCGCTGGGTGGGGTGGACGTACTCGAAGTCGAGTTCCTCGCGGTGGAGGACGGGTGCCGCGCCGGTGCCGGTGAACTCCCAGGCGGCGGCGTAGGAGTAGTCCTCGTCGCGGCGGGCGGCCTCGCCGTCGGGGGTCTGGCTCTCGGTGCGGAAGTGGCCGCCGCAGGACTCGGCGCGGTGCAGCGCGTCCAGGCACATCAGCTCGGCCAGTTCGAAGTAGTCGACCAGCCGGTTGGCCTTCTCCAGCGACTGGTTGAGCTCCTGCCCGGTGCCCGGCACCTTGATCCGGCGCCAGAACTCCTCGCGCAGCAGCGGGATCCGCTCCAGCGCCCGGCGCAGCCCGGCCTCGTCGCGGGCCATCCCGCACTCGTCCCAGAGCAGTTCGCCGAGTTCGCGGTGGAAGGAGTCCGGGGTGCGGTCGCCGTCCACCGCGAGGATCAGGTTGAGCCGGTCCTCGACCTCGGCCTCCACCTCGGCGAGCACCGGGTGGTCGGCGGGCACGGCCGGCAGCGGGTGGCGGGCCAGGTAGTCGTTGATGGTGGGCGGCAGCACGAAGTAGCCGTCGGCCAGGCCCTGCATCAGGGCGCTGGCGCCGAGTCGGTTGGCGCCGTGGTCGGAGAAGTTGGCCTCCCCGATCGCGAACAGGCCCGGGACGGTGGTCTGCAGGTCGTAGTCGACCCAGAGCCCGCCCATCGTGTAGTGGATCGCCGGGTAGATCCGCATCGGCACCCGGTACGGGTCCTCGGCGGTGATCCGCTCGTACATCTCGAAGAGGTTGCCGTACTTGGCCTCGACGGCGTCCCGGCCCAGCCGGCGGATCGCGTCGGCGAAGTCCAGGTAGACGCCCTGGCCGCCGGGGCCGATGCCGCGGCCCTCGTCGCAGACGTTCTTGGCGGCCCGGGAGGCGATGTCGCGCGGCACCAGGTTGCCGAAGGAGGGGTAGATCCGCTCCAGGTAGTAGTCCCGCTCCTCCTCCGGGATCTGCCCGGGCGGCCGGTTGTCGCCCTTCGCCTTGGGCACCCAGATCCGGCCGTCGTTGCGCAGCGACTCGCTCATCAGGGTGAGCTTGGACTGGTGGTCGCCCGAGCGCGGGATGCAGGTCGGGTGGATCTGGGTGAAGCACGGGTTGGCGAAGTACGCGCCGCGCCGGTGCGCCCGCCAGATCGCGGTGGCGTTGGAGTTCTTGGCGTTGGTGGAGAGGTAGAAGACGTTGCCGTAGCCGCCGCTGGCGAGCACCACGGCGTCCGCGGTGTAGGAGCGGATCTCGCCGGTGACGAGGTCGCGGGCGACGATGCCGCGGGCCCGGCCGTCGACCACCAGCAGGTCGAGCATCTCGGTGCGCGGGTGCAGCTCCACGTTCCCGGCGGCGACCTGCCGGGAGAGCGCCTGGTAGGCGCCGAGCAGCAGCTGCTGGCCGGTCTGGCCGCGGGCGTAGAAGGTCCGGGAGACCTGGACGCCGCCGAACGACCGGGTGTCCAGCAGGCCGCCGTACTCGCGGGCGAAGGGCACGCCCTGGGCCACGCACTGGTCGATGATCTCCACCGACACCTGGGCCAGCCGGTGCACGTTGGACTCGCGGGCCCGGAAGTCGCCACCCTTGACGGTGTCGTAGAACAGCCGGCGGACCGAGTCGCCGTCGTTGCGGTAGTTCTTGGCCGCGTTGATGCCGCCCTGGGCGGCGATCGAGTGGGCGCGCCGGGGGGAGTCCTGGAAGCAGAACTGGACCACGTGGTAGCCCTGTTCGGCCAGGGTGGCGCCGGCCGCGCCGCCGGCCAGGCCGGTGCCGACCACGATCACGGTGTGCTTGCGCCGGTTGGCCGGGTTGACGAGCTTGGCGTCGAACCGCCGCTGGTCCCAGCGCTGTTCGATCGGCCCGGCGGGGGCCTTGGCGTCGGCGACCGGCTCGCCGAGGGTGTACTCCAGGTAGCTCATGTCACCACTGCTCACTTCACCGCTCCGGTCACGACTGCTCACTTCACGACTCCGGTCATCACGGCCACGGGGACGGACAGGAAGCCGGCGGTCAGCACCAGCGCCAGGCCGTTCGCGACCAGCTTGAGCGCCCGGTCGCGGCGGGCGTTGTTGGCGCCGAGGGTCTGCGCGGCGCTCCAGAACCCGTGCCGGATGTGCAGGCCGACGGCCAGCATCGCGACGACGTAGAACACGTCGACGTACCAGCGGCCGAAGGAGGCCACGATGTTCTGGTACGTCTGGCCGTGATCGGTGCCCGGGTTCACGGTCAGCGTGGTGAGGTCGAGGATGTGCCAGACGATGAACAGCGCCAGGATCACCCCGCCCCAGCGCATGGTCCTCGTCGCGTAGCTGGCGCGGCGGCGCTTGTGCACGTACCGGCTCGGGCGGGCCGCGAGGTCGCGGCGGCTGAGCTGGTACGCGGAGACGCCGTGCAGCACCACGGCGGCCAGCAGGCCCGCCCGGGCGATCCACAGGAACCACTCGTGGCCCAGGAAGGGCTGTCCGATGGTGCGCAGCCAGGCCGCGTAGCCGTTGATGTCGTCCGGGCCGAAGAACACCTTGAGGTTGCCCAGCATGTGCGCGACCAGGTACAGCAGCATGGCCAGTCCGGTGACGGCCATGACCGCCTTCTTGCCGACGGTCGACCGCCACAGGGTCGCCAGGGTGGACGGATGCCGGGCCGTCCGAGTCGCGGTTGTCATGGCAGCAACGGTAGGGACGGCGGCGAGGGTACGTCCAAGACATGATGCGGCTCGTGACGATAGGCATGGGCTATCGGTGCGGCCTATCCTGGCCCTGTGCAGCTCCAGCAACTCCGCTACTTCCTCGCCGTCGCCGAGACCCGGCACTTCACCCGGGCCGCCGAGGCGGCACACGTCGCGCAGCCGTCACTCTCGCAACAGATCCGGGCCCTGGAAAGGGAGTTGGGTGCGGAACTGTTCCACCGCACCCGGGGCAACATCGCGCTCACGGACGCCGGGGACGCCCTGCTGCCGCTGGCCCGGCGCATCCTCGCGGACACCGAGACCGCCCGGCTGGCCGTGCAGGAGACGGTGCAGCTGCGCCGCGGCCGGGTCCGGCTGGGCGCACCGCCGAGCCTGTGCACCAGCCTGGTGCCGGACGTGCTGCGGGTCTTCCGGGACCGCTACCCGGGGGTGGCGCTGGTGGTCCGCGAGGGCGGCTCGCGCGACCTGGTCGGCTGGCTGGCGGCGGGGGAGCTGGACCTCGCGCTGACCATCACCCGGCCGAGCGGCGAGCAGGAGCCCGCGCTGGCGGTCACCGAACTGCTGCACGAGGAGCTGGTGCTGGTCGCGGCCGGGCGGCCGGCCCGGCGCAAGGTCCGGGTGACGGAGTTGAAGGGCCGGCCGCTGGTGATGTTCCGGGAGGGCTACGACGTCCGCGAGGCGACCCTGGCGGCCTGCCGGTCGGCCGGGTTCGAGCCGGAGTTCGCGGTGGAGGGCGGCGAGATGGACGCGGTGCTGGGCTTCGTCCGGGCCGGGATCGGGCCCGCCGTCGTCCCCGGCATGGTGGCCGCCCGCTCCGGCCTCGCGGTGACGGCCTTCGCCGGGCCCGGACTGGGCCGCACCATCGCCGTCGCCCACGGCCACGAGGTGCCGCTCACCCGCGCGGCGGAGGCGCTGCGGGACACCCTGCTGGCGCACCTGCGCGACGCCGCCCGGGACGGCGAACTGCCGCCGGGGACGCGGCTGTTGCTGCCGTGAGCCCCGGTTCGAGCCTTTCAATGGTCGGTCACGCGGTGGGCGACGGACCGCCCGAGCGCAGCGTGAGCAGGGTGATCTCGCTCGGGGCGAAGACCCGGAACGGCGGGCCCCAGAAGCCGGTGCCGCGGCTGGTGTAGAGCTGGGTCCGCTCCCCGTGCCGGCTCAGGCCGTGCACCACCGGCTGGTCGATCCGGACGAGGAGGTTGAACGGCCAGATCTGGCCGCCGTGGGTGTGCCCGGAGACCTGCAGGTCGATGCCGGCGGCAGCGGCCTGCGGGACGTACTTGGGCTGGTGGGCGACGAGCAGGACCGGCAGGGCCGGGTCCGCCCCCGCCAGCGCGCCGACCAGGTTCGCGCGGTGTCCGGCCAGGCCGGAGGACTCCGCGGTCACGTCGTCCACCCCGGCGAGCACGAGGGCGTCGCCGCCGCGCTCCACCACGAGGTGGCGGTTGTGCAGCGGCTCCCAGCCCAGGTCCGCCATCCGGTCCAGCCAGCCCTGGGCCTCGCTGCCGTACTCGTGGTTCCCCGTGACGTAGACCCTGGCCAGCCGGGACCGGACCGTCCCGAGCGGCGCGGACTGGTCCCGGCGCTGGGCCGGGGTGCCGTCGGCGATGTCGCCGGCGTGGACCAGGACGTCCGCGTCGAGTGCGTTGACCGCCTCGGCGACCCGCGCCGACCAGTCCGCCCGGTCGATCGGCCCGTAGTGGGTGTCGGCCAGCACCACGACCCTGGTCCCGTCCAGGCCGGCGCCGAGCCGCGGGAGGTGCACGTCCACCCGCTTCACCCGGGGCACGCGCATCGCCTCGTGGTGCCCCCAGCCCAGCAGCCCGGCCGAGACCACGGCGACGGCCAAGGCCACGGCCCTGGCCCGGTCGGTGCCGCCGACGTCGAGCCCGGCCAGTAGCAGGTCCACCGAGCCGCCCAGCACCGACCAGGTGAACAGCACCCAGACCACCCCGAGGCTGGTGTCCGCGACGCGGGCGGCCCGGTCGCTGCGCCGCCGCCCGTGGCCCGCGACCATCAGGAAGGGGAAGGAGACCATCCAGGCCGCGAGGACGACCGTGCCGGCCAGGAGGACCGGGAACGGCCAGTCGGCGCCGGAGGCGAACAGGGTCCACCAGGGCGGGAGGCAGAGGAGGACGAGGACGAGCACCAGGACCGCCAGCCGTCGGACCAGGGAACGCTGACGCCCCGCGCCCCCGCCCGGGGGCTCCGTGCCCGCCTCGGGCCGGTCGGCGGCCGCGACGGTCTCCGGACCCTCGCGGTCCGCCGACCGGTGTCCCGACTCCAGCCCCATGGATTCGCCTGCTGTCACCGTGTCGCCCTCACATCCGCTGCCGTGCCCCTGCCCCCATCATCCGGCAGACCGTCGCCGACGGTCCCGCCCGGGTGCCGCCGCCGACCGGGCCGTGCGCCACGGGGCCCCGGCGAGTCGTCCCCGTCGGACCCGAGCCGGGGGCTCAGCCGCCGCCGTAGGTGGACTGGGTGACCGCGAAGACGTTGCGCCCGCCCGTGGTCTCCTGCAGCGACCACAGCAGGTCGGGGCCGGTGGCGTCCTCCCAGTACGAGAGGCTCTCGCCGCCGCCCACCCAGGCGAAGGTCGAGGGGCCCGCGGTCGGGGTCCAGTAGTAGAGCTTCTTCTGCCTCGAGGAGTTGAACCACCACCGGCCGTTGTGGGAGGCCACGCCGTTGAGGTTGTACCAGGGCAGTTGGAGGGCCTGGCTCGCGGTCGTCGTCGCGGCGAAGGTCGTCGCCCCGGAGGCGAACGGGAAGCGGACGGCCCTCGGCGGGCGGTTCGGGTAGTCGACGCAGTCCGCCTGGCAGGTGTACTCCGTCATCACGATCGACCTGCTGACCCGGTCGAGGGAGACCGACGACCACACCAGCTTGGCTCCGGAGGCGGTCTGCGCGGTGACCGTGCCGATCTGGGGCAGCACGTAGGCGTAGTTGTGGGCGTAGTAGGCGCCTCCGGGCTGGCGGCCGATCTGGTCGGCGGTGCCGCCGGTGTCGGTGTTGAGGATCTTGCGCAGGTCGAAGACGCGCATGCCGCGGCCGGTGTCGGCGACGTAGAGGTGGTCGCCGTACCAGGAGACGCCGCCGGCGTGGATCGGGACGTCCTTGAAGTCCGGCGCGGCCGCGGTGCCGGTCGGCTCCACCAGGAGGATCTTGCGGTAGGTGTCGGGGTAGGTGGCGTCCCAGTCGACCAGGGTGATCCGGCTGCGCTGCTGGGCGCCGCCGCAGCCGTCCTTGGTGTACCAGCTCACCAGCACGAGCTGGTGGCCGTCGTAGTTGCCGCTGTTCGCGGTCCCCACGGCGTCCCGGCTCGTGGTGATGCCCTGGGGGAAGCTCTGGCAGTCGGAGTTGTCGCCGTCGTCGAACCGGAAGCCGGTGGTCAGGCCGGCCACGGAGAAGGACGCGGGGAGCGCCTGCCGGTCGTGGTTCGCGTGCTCCATCACCGTGTGCACGGCGGAGGTCCCGAGCGTCGTGGCGAGCGCCGAGTCGAGGGTGTCGTACTGGTGGTAGTCGGAGGTGAGGGTGTAGTCGGACGCGGTCAGGGCCGTCGGCGCCGCGGCGGCCGCCGCCGGCGAGGCACCGGCCGGTGTGCCGGTGACGAGCAGGCCGGCCGCGAGCAGCGCCCTTGCCGCTGTTCTGACGTGACGGATCATCAGGGTGGGCCCTCCGTGGGCGATGGATCAACGGGGGCACACACGGTAGGGGCGCTTGGGCATGTCCGCAACACCCCGAGGAGGGCCTTGCGTGCGCGCACGACGGAGGCCCGGGGCCGCGGGCCCCGGGCCTCCGCGGTGCGTGTGGTCAGGCCGGCAGGACGGCCTCGAGCGCGGCGACCAGCTCCGGGGACTCCGGCTCGACGGGCGGGCGCAGGCGCGCGACGACGGTGCCGTCCGGGGAGAGCAGGAACTTCTCGAAGTTCCAGGCGATGTCCCCGGCCTGGCCCTCGGCGTCGGCGACCTCGGTGAGCTTGGCGTACAGCGGGTGGCGGTCCTCGCCGTTGACGTCGATCTTCTCGAACAGCGGGAAGGTCACGCCGTAGGTGGTGGAGCAGAAGGTGCGGATCTCCTCGGCGCTGCCGGGCTCCTGTCCGGCGAACTGGTTGCAGGGGAAGCCCAGCACGGTGAACCCGCGCCCGGCGTACCGCTGCTGGAGCCGCTCCAGGCCCTCGTACTGCGGGGTCAGACCGCACTTGGACGCGACGTTGACGATCAGCAGCGCCTTGCCCTTGTGGTCGGCCAGCGAGGTGGCCGCGCCGTCGAGGGTGCGCAGCGGGATGTCGTACAGGCTCACGGGGGTGGTCCTTTCGGGAAGTCGTCGGGCCGGGCCTCTTCGTGGGCCACGGTAGCGGCCGTCACCTGGTCAACTGCGGTCGGCGTGCCGATGTTCCGGGCACGGGGGTGGGTGGGGGCGTGCGGAGCGGCTCGTCCGCCCCCACCCGCCCGGCGCGGACGACCGGCGCGGACGGCCGGTGCGTGCGACCGGCGTGCGCGACCGGTGCGTGCGCCGCGTTACGGCACCAGGGGCCGGATCGCCGTCGGGGCGTGCTCGGGGAGGGTGGCCAACTCCTCGAACTCGTTGACCTTGTCGATGTCGGCGGCGGCCATCGAGATGTTGGTGACCCGCTCCAGGATCGCCTCGACCACGACCGGGACGCGGAACTCGGCGGCCAGCTTCTTGGCCTCCTCGAAGGCGGGCAGTAGGCCCTCCGGCTCGGTGACCCGGATCGCCTTGCAGCCCAGGCCCTCGACGACCTTGACGTGGTCCACGCCGTAGACGCCCAGCTCCGGCGCGTTGACGTTCTCGAACTCCAGGTTGACCTGGTAGTCGATGTCGAAGGCGCGCTGCGCCTGGCGGATCAGGCCCAGGTAGGAGTTGTTCACCAGCACGTGGACGTACGGGATGCGGTGCTGGGCGCCGACCGCCAGCTCCTCGATCATGAACTGGAAGTCGTAGTCGCCGGAGAGCGCGACCACCTGCCCTCCCGGGTCGGCGGTGGCGACGCCCAGCGCGGCCGGGATGGTCCAGCCGAGCGGGCCGGCCTGGCCGCAGTTGATCCAGTGCCGCGGCCGGTAGACGTGCAGCAGCTGCGCGCCGGCGATCTGGGAGAGGCCGATGGTGGTGACGTAGCGGGTCTCCGGGCCGAACGCCCGGTTCATCTCCTCGTACACGCGCTGCGGCTTGAGCGGCACGTCGTCGAAGTGGGTGCGGCGCTGGAGCCGGGCCCTGCGCTCCTGGGCGGCGGCGGCCCAGGCGGTGCGGTCCTTGAGCGTGCCGGCGTCCCGCAGTTCGCGCGCCACCTCGACGAACAGCTCCAGCGCGGCCCCGGCGTCGGAGGCGATGCCGAGGTCCGGGGCGAAGATCCGGCCGAGCTGGGTGGGCTCGACGTCGACGTGGACGAAGGTGCGGCCCGCGGTGTAGACGTCCAGGCCGCCGGTGTGGCGGTTGGCCCAGCGGTTGCCGATGCCGAGGACGAAGTCGGAGGCGAGGAAGGTCTCGTTGCCGTAGCGGTGCGAGGTCTGGAGGCCGACCAGGCCGGCGTTGAGCGCGTGGTCGTCCGGGATGACGCCCCAGCCCATCAGGGTGGGGACCACCGGGACGCCGGTGAGTTCGGCGAACTCCCGCAGCAGCTCGGCGGCGTCGGCGTTGATGACGCCGCCGCCCGCGACGATCAGCGGGCGCTCGGACCGCTGGAGCAGTGCGACCGCCTTCTCGATCTGGACGCGGTTGGCGGCCGGCTTGTAGACCGGCAGCGGCTGGTAGGCCTCCGGGTCGAAGTCGATCTCGGTCAGCTGGACGTCGATCGGCAGGTCGATCAGGACCGGGCCGGGGCGCCCGGAGCGCATCAGGTGGAAGGCCTGCTGGAACACGCCGGGGACCTGCGCGGCCTCCAGCACGGTGGTGGCGGCCTTGGTGACGGGCCCCGCGATCGAGGCGATGTCGACGGCCTGGAAGTCCTCCTTGTGCAGCCGGGCGACGGGCGCCTGGCCGGTGATGCAGAGGATCGGGACGGAGTCGGCGATCGCCGAGTACAGGCCGGTGATCATGTCGGTGCCGGCCGGCCCCGAGGTGCCGACGCAGACCCCGATGTTGCCGGCCCTGGCGCGGGTGTAGCCCTCGGCCATGTGGGAGGCGCCCTCGACGTGCCGGGCCAGCGTGTGCCCGATCCCGCCGGCGGCCTTGAGCGCGGCGTAGAACGGGTTGATGGCTGCGCCCGGCACGCCGAACGCGACCTCAACGCCTTCGAGCTTGAGGATCTCCACGGCCGCGCGGGCGGCTGTCATACGAGGCATCGGATCTCTCCTGCGTCGGCCCGCAGTGGCTCGGAGGGCTCATCTCCTGAATTCCACCATACGGAAGAACGGTTTCTGTATGTGGAAACACGGTAGGGCGGGGCTCATCGGGGCGTCAAGGGGACTTCAACAGAATGTGGAAGGCGTCGGGCGGACCGTCGGGCGGCGGGGATTCGCACGCCAGGACGGCGATCGCGCTGGTGTGCCCGGGGAAGCGGACGCTCCGCGCCGGGAAGAGCGGCCGGTGTGCAGTGGCGGTGAAGGGACGGTGCCTGCTGTGGGCCCGCCCCGCCGGGCTGGGTACCGTCGGTGCCACGCCGGGCCCGTGACGTCCAACTGAGGCCGCGGCAGGGGGGTTTCGGGAGCACCGCGGAGCGGGGGAACTCCGCCGGTGGCCCCGTCCAGGACCAGCGCGCCCGGTCCGCCGCACCCGAGCGAGGGACGCACCCCCCAGCCGCACCGACCCGACACCCGCCGCCGCGCTCTGGTCCGCCCGGACCCGCGGCCGTACCGCTGTCGCCGCTGTTTCCCCTGCCCTCCCGTTCCCCGCTCCTCCTCCTGCTCCCCGCCCTTGCAACGGCGCGCCCGCTGCGGCGGACGCGCGGAAGGAACGTCCCCATGCGCTGCTGCACCCCTGCCCGGTCCCTGGCGGTGACCGGGTGAACCCGCCGCCCCACCGGAGCGACAGCCCGCCGGGCCGCCTCCGCAAGCACGGCCCGCCGGGCCGGCCCCGCACCCCGGCCGCCGTCCTGCGCGCCGTCCCCTGGCGCCACGACCTGCCGGCCTCGCTGGTGGTGTTCCTGGTCGCCCTCCCGCTCTGCGTCGGCGTGGCCGTCGCCTCCGGCGTCCCGGCCGAACTCGGGCTGGTCACCGGCATCGTCGGCGGCCTGGTGGCCGGTCTGCTGCCCGGCAGCAGCCTCCAGGTCAGCGGGCCCGCCGCCGGACTGACCGTCCTGGTCGCCGACGCCGTCCAGCGCTTCGGCGTCGGCGCGCTCGGCCTGCTGGTGCTCGGCACCGGCCTGCTCCAGCTGGCGATGGGCGCCCTGCGGCTCGGCCGCTGGTTCCGGGCGATGTCCGCCTCGGTGGTGCACGGCATGCTGGCCGGCATCGGACTGACCCTGGTGTTCGGCCAGCTCTACGCGCTCGCCGACCGCCGCGCCCCCGCCACCGGGCCCGAGAAGATCGCCGGACTGCCCGGCCTGCTGGGCGACGTGCTGACCGCCGCGGCCAACCCGAGCGCCGTCGCCCTCGGCCTCGGCACCCTGCTGGTCCTGGTCGCCTGGAAGTACCTGCCGGAACGGGCCGCCCGCGCCGTCCCCGCTCCGCTGGCCGCCGTCGGCCTGGCCGCCGCCGTCACCGCGGCCGCCGACCTGCCGGTGGCCCGCGTCCACGTGGCCGGGCTGCTCGACGTGGTGCACCTGCCCGGCCGCGACGCCCTGACCGCCCTGGCCGGCCCCGCCGGGATCGGCACGGTCGTCGCCTTCACCCTGATCGCCTCCGCCGAGACGCTGTTCAGCGCCGCCGCCGTCGACCGGATGCACCACGGCCCGCGCACCGACTACGACCGCGAGCTCACCGCCCAGGGCATCGGCAACACCGTCTGCGGGCTGCTCGGCGCGCTGCCGATGACCGCGGTGATCGTGCGCAGCGCGACCAACGTCCAGGCCGGCGCGCGCACCAAGGCCTCGCGGGTCCTGCACGGCGGCTGGCTGCTGGTGTTCACCGCGCTGCTGCCCGGCGCGCTCGGGCTCGTCCCGCTCACCGCGCTGGCCGCCGTCCTGGTGCACGCCGGCGCCAAGCTGGTGCCGGTGCGCCGGATCGTCGCGCTCTGCCGCGGGCACCTGGGCGAGGCGGTGGTGCTGGTGGTCACGACCGTCGCGATCATCGCCACCGACCTGTTCGAGGGGGTGCTGATCGGCGTCGGCCTGGCGGTGGCCAAGTCGGCCTGGCAGACCTCGCACCTGCACATCGCGGTCGAGGAGCAGGAGCAGCCGGCCGGGCAGCCGCTGCACCGGGTGCGGCTGAGCGGCAACGCCACCTTCCTGCGGCTGCCCCGGCTGCTGGACACCCTGGAACGGCTGCCGGGGGACCGGCCGGTGGAACTGGACTGGTCCGGGCTGCGCCACCTGGACCACGCCTGCACGGTGGCGCTGGTCTCCTGGGCCGACCAGCACCGGGCCCGCTCCACCGCCCCGCTGGCCGTCGAACCGCCGCTGCCTTCGGTGGCTTGAGGTCCGGTCCGGTCGGGGGGCGTCCAGCCCGGTCGCGGGACGTCTAGCCTGGTCGCGGTCCGGGTGCAGGCCCGGGCCGCGACCGGTGCCGTCGACCACAAGGAGCGCAGAGCCGTGATCGCAGCCTTTTCGGTGACCCCGCTGGGGATCGGCGAGGACGTGGGGGAGGCGGTGGCCGCCGCCGTCCGGGTGGTCCGGGAGAGCGGTCTCCCGAACCGCACGGACGCGATGTTCACCAGCATCGAGGGGGAGTGGGACGAGGTGATGCCGGTGATCAGGGCGGCGATCGAGGCGGTGAAGGCGCATAGCAACCGGGTGAGCACGGTCATCAAGATCGACGACCGGGCCGGGGTCACCGACGGCCTCACCGCCAAGGTCGCCTCGGTCGAGCGACACCTGGCGGCGGGCGGTCCGTCGGACCGTTGACCGGCCCCGGGCGGTGCGTCAGACCGCCGACGTCGGCCGGACCGCCGGTTCGGCCGACGCCGCCAGGGGCCGGCGGGTGAGCAGGCGGTCCACGGCGTACGGGCCGGAGCCGAGCGCCGCGATGGCCAGGAAGGCCCAGCAGAACAGCACCGAGGGCTCGCCCCCGTTCTGCAGCGGCAGCAGCGCGTGCTCCTGGTGGACGGTGAAGTAGGCGTAGGCCATCGAGCCGGAGCAGAGCAGGGCGGCCACCCTGGTGCCGGCACCGAGCAGCACCAGGACGCCGCCGACCAGCTGGATCAGCGCGGCCCACCAGCCGGGCCACTGGCCGAGCGGGACGGTGCCGCCGCCCTTGGCGCCGCCGAGCACGCCGAACAGCGAGGCGGCGCCGTGGCAGGCGAAGAGCAGGCCGACGACGATCCGGAACGCCGTCAGCACGACGGGTCTGACGGCGTCGGCGGTCTGCCGGGAGTGGGCGGGACGGGGTGTGGACATGCGAAGCGCCTCCTGTGGGGGAAGGAGGTGGATGTGGGAGCGGTAAGGGTAGCCATGGTCTAGTCCACTTGGCAATGCTCCGTCAGAGATCAGGTCTGGACCACTGATCGCCCTTTCTTGACCGACCGATCCAGAAAGGGCTACTGTTCCCGGCATGGCGCGAACGAAGGAATTCGACCCGGACGCGGCGCTGCAGGCGGCCCTGGAGCTGTTCTGGCAGCGCGGCTACGAGGCCACCTCGATGGCCGACCTGGTCGAGCGGCTCGGCATCGCCCGGGCCAGTCTCTACGCGACCTTCGGCAGCAAGCGCGAGCTGTACCTGCGGGCGCTGGAGCGCTACTGCGAGCAGAGCGACTCGGCGCGGCTGGACGACCTGTCCCAGCCGGGCCCGGCGCTGCCGGCGGTCCGCGCGCTGGTCCGCCAGTACGCGACGGCGGAGGAGGGGGAGCGGCGGCTCGGCTGCTTCGTCACCAACACGGCGGTGGAGCTGGCCCCGCACGACCCGGCCGCGTCCCGCCGGGTGGAGGCGAGCTTCGACCGCCTGGAGACGCTGCTCGCCGCCGCCCTGGCGCGGGCCGCCGCGCAGGGCGAACTGCCCGCCGGGCGGGACCCGCGGGCGCTCGCCAGGATGCTGGTGGTGCTGCTCCAGGGCATCCGGGTGGTGGGCAAGACCGCCGACGGCGCGCCCCTGGCGCGGGACGCCGCCGAACAGGCGCTGGCACTGCTGGACTGACACCCGGCCGGCTCGGGCCGGGTCTTCTGCTGAGCTCATACTGGACCGAACGGTCTACATAGGGGGGAGGGTTTTACATGCCTGTCATCGCTACCGGCCGGTACGGCTTCGCGCTGCTCGGCGTCGTCCAGGCGGTGCTGATCTTCACGATCATGATCCTGACCGTGCCGCTGCCGCTGGTGGCACGGGAGTTGGGGCTCGGCCCGTCCGGCGTGCTGCTGCTCAGCGCCGCCTACGGCCTCTCCTTCAGCTCCCTGCTGCTGCTCGGCGGACGGCTGACGGACCGTCACGGCGGGCGCCCGGTGCTCCGCGCCGGCCTGGTGCTGCTCGCCGCCGCCTCGATCGCCTGCGCCCTCGCGCCCGGCTACCCCGTCCTGCTGGCGAGCCGCTTCGCGCAGGGCGCGGGCGCGGCCCTCACCGCCCCGGCGGCGGTCGCCGTGGTCCGGGTGCTGCACCCCGAACCGGCCGCCTACCGGCGGGCGATGGCCACCTGGGGCGGCCTGTCGGTGCTCGGTGCCACCGTCGGCAGCGTGGTCTCGGGCGCGGTCGCCGCCGCGGTCTCCTGGCGCTGGCTGTTCGCGGTGCCCGTCGTGGTCGCCCTGGCCGGGCTCGCCCGCTCCGGATCCCTGCCCGCCGCCCTGCCCGCAGCCCCTGGTCATGCCCCCGCCGTCCGCCGACCGGCCCTCGACCTGCCCGGCGCCGCCCTCGCCACCGCCGGTGTCTGCGCGGCGAGTTACGCCCTGGTGGCCTCCACCGAGCAGGGCTGGCGCAGCCCCGGGACGTACGGCCCGCTGGCCGCCGGACTGGCCCTGCTGCTCGCCTTCGCCGCCGTCGAGCGCCGCACCGCCGACCCGCTGCTGCCACCCGGCTTCCTCGCCGACCGGCGCCGCGCCACCGCGCTCGCCGCCGTCATGGCCACCGCCGCCGGCACCGCGCTCACCTTCGTCCTGCTCTCGCTCTACCTCCAGCAGCTGCGCGGCTGGAGCGCCGCGGCCACCTCCGCGGCCTTCCTGCCGTACGCGGTGGTCCTGCTGCTCTCCGGCCGACTGGCCGGCCCGCTGACCGTCCGGTACGGACCGGTGGCGGTCACCGCCGGCGGCCTCGCCGTGGCGGCCGCCGGACTCGGTCTGCTGGCCGGGCTCGCCCCCGGCAGCGGCTACGCCTCCGGCCTGCTGCCCGGACTGCTCCTGCTGCCCGCCGGCGCCGCCGCGGCCTTCGCCGGGGCGGCCGTGCTCGCCACCGGCGGGGTGCCGCCCGAGCGCACCGGGCTGGCCGCCGGAGTGTTCAACACGGCGATGGAACTCGGCCCCACGGCCGGACTGGCCGCCCTGATGGCGCTCGCCGCCACCCGCCCGAGCGTCGTCGGCGGCTACGCCGCGGCCTTCGCGGCGGCCGCGGCGGGGCTGGCGCTGACCGCCGTCGCGGTCGCCGTCCTGCCCCGCGGCACCCCTGCCACCCGCACCACCAGCACCACCAGCACCACCGCACCCGAACACACCACCCGGATCAAGGAGTTCACCTCATGAGCACGCGTTTCGCCGACAAGTCCGTCCTGGTCACCGGCGCGGGCAGCGGCATCGGCCGGGCCATCGCGCTCGCCTTCGCCCGCGAAGGCGCCCGGGTCGCGGTCGCCGGCCGCACCGCCGGACCGCTCGCCGAGACCGTCGAGCTGATCGAGCGGGCCGGCGGCAAGGCGGCGGCGCTCACCGGCGACGTGACGAACGCCCAGGACGCCGCCCGGCTGGTCGGTGAGACCGTCGAGCTGTTCGGCGGCCTGGACGTCGCCGTCAACAACGCCGGGGTGTTCGGCGCCGCCGGTCCGGTCGCCGACATCGACGAGGCCGAGTGGCAGCGGGTGTTCGGCATCAACGTCACCGGCACCCTGCTCGCCATGCAGCCGCAGATCGCCCACATGCGGGCCCACGGCGGCGGCGCGATCGTCAACGTCTCGTCCAACCTGGGCGCCCACAAGCGGCTCGCGGGCGTCGGGGCCTACGCCGCCAGCAAGGCCGCGGTCACCGTGCTGACCAGGGCCGCCGCCCTCGACCACATCGCCGAGGGCGTGCGGATCAACACCGTCAGCCCCGGCGCGGTGGACACCCCGATGTCCTCCCGGCCGGGCGAGGACGCCGCGACCAAGGCCGGGCGGATGAAGGCCGAGGTCCCGGTCGGCCGGGCCGGGGCGACGGAGGAGGTGGCCGCCGCGGTGCTGTACCTGGCCTCGGACGAGGCGGGCTACACCGTCGGCAGCGACCTCGTCCTGGACGGCGGCTCCTCGGCCTGACCGCGTGACCGCGTGACCGCCTGACCGCCCGGCCGCCTGACCACCCGATCGCGTCATCCCCGCCGGGCTACTCGTCCGGCGACTCCCCGGGCACCACCCCGTAGAACGCGTCCAGCGCCTGCGGGGTGCGTGCCCGGACCACCACCCAGGCCTCCTCGGCCACCCCGACCAGCACCTCCGGGCCCTGGTACCAGCGGAAGTGGCGGCCGAGCGCCGGCAACTCCGTCAGGCCGTCCGGCAGTTCCTCGTCCCAGTCGAGGAAGTCGGTCAGCTCGTGGTCCTCCAGCAGCTTCTCCATCAGCGCCATCGCCGCGGCCGTCGCCGAGAAGCGCTCGTCCCAGGGCTCCCACCGCTCCTGCGCCTTGTCCGCCAGGTCGAGCCGGAACACCGTCGGCGGATCCTCCCGGTCGAGGCCGTCCAACGGCACGCCCCAGTGCGCGCAGCCCTGGTTCTCGGCCCGGAACACCAGGGCGCCGTCCAGCACGTGCAGCTCGTCCGGTGTCAGCAGCACGTCCTGGTTGCTGGTCAGGTCCGCCCGGCGGCCGAACAGCCGGTACGCCTCGCGCAGCGCCACCGGCAGCCGCAGGCCCAGCCGCCGCTCGGCGGCGTCCAGCTCCGCGTCCGTGAAGCCGTCGCCGGGCCCCAGCGGCTCGCCCCAGTACGCGGCGAAGCCCCTGACGAGTGCCCAGGCGCCCGCGCGGGAGCGCACACTTTCGGCCATTGCGGCCGGGATGTCGAATTCCGTTTCGTCCACCCGCGCACCGTACGCCACCCCTCCGACAGCGCGGTGGCCCGCCCAACTGCCCGTCTGCCGCCGGTTCGCCGCCCGTCCGGGCACGACCGGCCGGATCTGACGCGAACGCGTAATCCCCGCGACACCCGTTGATCACCGCGGGGTTTCCGCGCCGTCGTTCGGGCAAGACACGGTTTCGGCCGGAACCGACATCACGAAAGGCGGACGCGCGACACATGCCGACCGCACCGCACACCGGGCCCCTCCCGGCCCGTCGAAGCCGCTGGGGAGAACACGGGCTGGCCTGGGCCTTCCTGCTGCCCTCCCTGGTGGTCTTCGTCCTCTTCATCGGCTACCCGCTGGGACGGACCCTCTACCTCAGCGGGCACGCCAACGACCTCTTCGGCGCGCCCTCCCGCTACGTCGGGTTCAAGCACTACACCGACCTCTTCGCCTCGGCCGACTTCGTCCGCACCCTCACGACCACGGCGCTGTTCACCCTGCTCACCGTGGTGCCCGGGGTGCTCGGCGCGCTGGTGCTGGTGCTGCTCCTGGAGAACCGGATCCGGGGCGTGCGACTGCTGCGCTCGGCCTTCGCGCTGCCCTTCGCGTTCTCGGTGGCCAGCGCCTCGGTGGTGTTCGCGGTGTTCTTCAACCCCGCCAGCGGGGTGCTCAACGGGCTGCTCTCGCACGTGGGCCTCGGCCCGATCGGCTGGCTGACCGACTCCCGGTACGCCCTGCTCTCGGTGGCCGTCACCACGGTCTGGATGAACCTCGGCTACAACGTGCTGGTGCTCTCCGCGGGCATCGGCTCGATCCCGGGGGAGATCCTGGAGGCGGCCCGCATCGACGGCGCCTCCGGCCTGCGGCTGGCCCGTTCGATCACCGTCCCGATGCTCGGTCCGAACCTGTTCTTCCTGACCGTGGTCTCCACCGTCCACGCGCTCCAGAGCTTCGGCCAGATCCACATCCTCACCAAGGGCGGGCCGGACGGCTCCACCCGGACCCTCGTCTACTCCGTCTACGAGAAGGCCTTCGCCTACGGCTCCAGCGACTTCGGCACCGCGAGCGCCCAGGCCGTGGTGCTGCTCGTGGTCGTCCTCGCCTGCACGGCCGTCCAGTTCGGCGTCCTGGAGCGGAAGGTGCACTACGCATGACCACCCTCACCACCGAGGCCGAGCCGAAGGCCGGGGCGCCCCGGCCGCCCGCCCGCGCCCGCGCCCTCGCCGGGCGCTCCGCGCGCGACCTGCTCGGCCGCGCCGCCGTCTACCTGCTGCTCGCCGTCGCCGTCGTCACCGTGGCCTTCCCGGTCTACTACGCCGTCGCCGGCGCCTTCATGGGCCCGTCCGAGCTCTCCTCCTACCCGCCGGCCCTGGTGCCGCACTCGGTCACCGGACGGAACTTCTCCGGCGCCGTGGACGCCATCCCGCTGGCCCGCCAGTACGCCAACTCGGCGATCGTGGCGACCGTCATCACCCTCGCCCAGCTGTTCACCTCGGTCCTCGCCGCGTACGCCTTCGTCTTCCTGCCGATGAAGGCCCGCGCCGTGGTGTTCGGGGTGTTCCTGGCCACCCTGATGGTCCCGTGGGAGGCCATCATCATCCCCAACTACCTGACGCTGTCCGGCTGGGGGCTCGGCAACACCTACTTCGGCCTGGTGCTGCCCTTCCTGGCCTCCGGCTTCGGTACCTTCATGCTGCGCCAGGCCTTCCGCCAGCTGCCCGGCGAACTGCGCGACGCCGCCCGGATCGACGGGGCCGGCCACTGGCGCTTCCTGTGGCGGATCGTCGTCCCGCTCAACAAGCCGGCCCTCGCGGCGCTGTCGATCTACGTCTTCCTGTCGGCGTGGAACCAGTACTTCTGGCCGCTGATCATCACCCGCACGGCGAACATGCAGACCCTCCAGATCGGCCTCACCTCGCTGCGCGACGCCGAGATGGCCGACCCCGGGCTGATCCTGGCCGGCGTCGTGCTCTCCCTGCTGCCCACCCTCGCCCTGGTGGTCTTCGGCCAGCGCTTCATCGTCCGCGGCCTCACCGCGGGCGCGGTCCGCTGACCGTGCCCCTCCCGCTCCTCCCGTGTCCCCCCTCCTCGAACGCTCGAAAGAGAGAACCCTCGTGAAGAAGAGTGCGCGCGCGCTCGCTGCCCTGCTGGTGGCCGGCCTGTCCCTGACCGCCTGCAGCTCCAGCGGCTCCGGTTCCGGCTCCGGCGGCTCCGCCGACGCCGGCGCGCCCGGCGCCCAGGCGCTCGACCAGGCCTCCGGTGTCACCAGCGTCGAGTTCTGGCACTCGATGACCGGCAAGAACGCCGAGGTGCTGAACGGGGTGGTCGGCCAGTTCAACGCCGCCCACCAGGGCAAGATCGAGGTCAAGGCGCAGTTCCAGGGCAAGTACGACGAGCTGGTCACCAAGTACAAGGCCGCGGTGCAGCAGAAGGGCACCCCCGCCCTGGCGCAGGTCTACGACATCGGCACCCGGTTCATGATCGACTCCAAGCAGACCGTCCCGGCCCAGGCCTTCGCCGACAAGGACGGCTACTCGCTGGACGACCTGGACGCCAACATCCGCAACTACTACTCGGTCGGCGGCAAGCTCCAGGCGATGCCGTTCAACTCCTCGATGCCGCTGCTCTACCTGAACACCGACGCCTTCAAGGAGGCCGGCCTCGACCCGGCCCAGGCCCCCAAGGACCTGGCCGAGCTGGGCGAGCTGGCCAAGAAGCTGACCAAGAAGGACGGCGACGGCAAGACCGTCCGGTACGGCTTCGGCGCCGCCATCTACGGCTGGTTCGTCGAGCAGCTGCTCGCCGAGTCCGGCACCATGTACTGCGACAACGACAACGGCCGCGGCAACAAGGCGGGCAAGGTCGTCTTCGACTCCGCCCAGGGCGCCCAGATCGTCCAGTGGTGGGCCGACCTGGTCAAGGGCGGCTACGCGGCCAACACCGGCCGCACCACCGACGACGCCCAGGCCGCGTTCAAGGCCGGTACGGTCGCGATGCACCTGGAGTCCACCGGCGTGCTGCGCGGCTACACCGAGGCCGCGAAGTTCGGCGTCGGCACCGCGGCCTTCCCGAAGGTCACCGCCGCCGACCAGGGCGGCCCGGTGATCGGCGGCGCCTCGCTGTGGATCAGCGGCCCCGGCCACTCCGACGCCGAGAAGCGCGCCGCCTGGGAGTTCGAGAAGTTCGTCTCCGCCCCCGAGCAGCAGGCCGTCTGGCACACCGGCACCGGCTACTTCCCGGTCAACACCAAGGCCCTGGACGACCCCAAGGACAAGGAGTGGGTGGCCAAGTACCCGCAGTTCCAGACCGCGATCGACCAGCTGAAGGCCACCAAGCCGACCCCGGCCACGGCCGGCTGCCTGCTCGGCGTGATGCCGCAGGCACGCAAGGGCGTGGAGACCGCGATCGAGCAGACCATCGCCGGCACCAAGCCCGCCCAGCAGGCCCTGGCCGACGCGGCCAAGGAGCTCCAGCCGGCGATCGAGAGCTACAACAGCTCGGTCGGCTGACCTCCTGGCCCACGACGACGGCCCGCCCCGCGCACCACGCGCGGGG
>NZ_JBHUAL010000137.1:0-26684 GCF_042789775.1 Kitasatospora sp. NPDC056800
CGGGGCCCCCCCGGCCGGGGGGGGCGCCGCTGCCCCGTTTCCGAGGCCACCAAACGTGATCTCCTGGGCGGGAAAATCCCCGGTCAACCCCCGTGCCACCGTGCTACAGTCGAAGCAGTTGCAGTTTTGGTTCCCATGAACGTGGTGTGCGCCTGCTGGTACCAACCGACAGGCGCATTTGTTTTGTCCGGTGTTTCAGTCTCCGGATGGGGATCGCGGCTACCACGGGGATCCACGAGGTGTGGATCCCTGATGCCCCCAGGATTTAGAGGAGACGGTTATGGCTACCGGCACCGTGAAGTGGTTCAACAGCGAGAAGGGCTTCGGCTTCATCGAGCAGGATGGTGGCGGCGCCGACGTGTTCGCCCACTACTCGAACATCGTTGCCCAGGGCTTCCGTGAGCTGTTCGAGGGCCAGAAGGTCGAGTTCGACGTCACCCAGGGCCAGAAGGGCCCGCAGGCCGAGAACATCCAGATCATCGGCTGACGTCAGCCTCCACGCTGACTCGCGATCATCGCGAAGCGGGGGCCCGCACCGCACGGTGCGGGCCCCCGCTCATGCCGCCGTACGGCCGGGGCGGCGCACTCCATGCATCCGACGGCCGACTCCAGCCCGCAGCCCGGGCTGTAGACCGACGGACGGAGAATCCGTGACCACCCCTGCCCGCTCGCCGCGCGACCGCGGCCCCCGCACCACCGACCAGGCCCGCCGCACCGCCGGCGGCGACCGCCCGCGCAAGCCGCGCGGCCGTAGCGGCGCCCCCAAGCAGGCCCGCCCCGCCGCCACCCCCGAGGCCACCGACTTCACCGTGGTCCAGGGCACCCCGGCCCGGCCCCCGGCGGCGTCCTTCGCCGAGCTGGAGATGCCCAAGGCGATCCTCTCCGCGCTCGGCCGCCAGGGCGTCACCGAGCCCTTCCCGATCCAGGCCGCCACGCTGCCCGACTCGATCGCCGGGCGCGACGTCCTCGGCCGCGGCCGCACCGGCTCCGGCAAGACCCTGGCCTTCGGCCTTCCGCTGCTCGCCCGCACCGCCGGGCGCCGCGCCGACGCCCGGTACCCGCTGGCGCTCGTCCTGGTGCCGACCCGCGAGCTGGCCCAGCAGGTCACCGAGGCGCTCACCCCGTACGCGACCGCCGTCAACCTGCGGATCACCACCGTCGTCGGCGGCATGTCGATCAACAAGCAGGCCAACGCGGTGCGCCGCGGCACCGAGGTCCTGGTGGCCACCCCGGGCCGGCTGGACGACCTGATCGGGCGCGGCGACGTCAACCTCTCCGACGTCGCGATCACCGTCCTCGACGAGGCCGACCAGATGGCCGACATGGGCTTCCTGCCGCAGGTCAGCAAGCTGCTGGAGCAGGTCGCCGAAGGCGGGCAGCGGATGCTGTTCTCCGCCACCCTCGACCGCAACGTCGACCGGCTGGTCAAGCGCTTCCTGACCGACCCGGTGACCCACTCGGTCGACCCCTCGGCCGGCGCGGTCACCACCATGGACCACCACGTCCTCCAGCTGGAGCAGGCCGACAAGGCCTCCGCCACCGCGCACATCGCCTCCCGCGACGGCCGCGTGATCATGTTCGTGCACACCAAGCACGGCGCCGACCGGCTGGCCAAGCAGCTGCTCGCCAACGGCGTGAAGGCCGCCGCGCTGCACGGCGGCAAGTCCCAGCCGCAGCGCAACCGGGTCCTGGACCAGTTCCGGGACGGCCACGTCACCGCGCTCATCGCGACCAACGTCGCCGCCCGCGGCATCCACATCGACGGCCTGGACCTGGTCGTCAACGTCGACCCGCCGGTCGACCACAAGGACTACCTGCACCGCGGCGGCCGCACCGCCCGGGCCGGCGAGTCCGGGACGGTCGTCACCCTGGTGCTGCCCGAGCAGCGCCGCGAGGTCAACCGGCTGATGACGACGGCCGGCATCCGCCCGACCGTCACCAAGATCCGCCCGGGCGACGCCGACCTCACCCGGATCACCGGCGCCCGCACCCCCAGCGGCGTGGCCGTGACGCTGGCCGTACCGGTCACCGCCGACCAGGCCGCCGGGGCCAAGGGCGGCGCCGACAAGCCCGCCGGGGCCAAGTCCGGCACCCCCCGCCGCCGGCCCGGCAAGCGCTCCGCGCTGCCCGCCGACGTCGACATGAACGGCAACCCGCGCCGCCCCCGCCCCAAGCAGCGCATCGGCGGCGCCGCCCAGGGCGAGCGCCCGCAGGCGGCCGGCTTCATCGGCCGCTCCTCGGGCCGCGCCAAGCCCGGCAGCGGCACCAAGTCCGGCTCCAACTACGGCACCGGCCGCCAGCGGCGCAAGGCCGACTGACGGCCGTCCCGGCCGCGCCGTACGGGCCCCGCACACCCCCTCGCAGCAGGGGGCGTGCGGGGCCTCCGGCTTTTCCGGGACCGGCGCCGTGCCGTGCCCCGGCGAAACTGCCGCCCGGACCGACCGCCCAGCTCAGCCCCGGCGCACCCGGCAGCTGCCGGTGCCCTGCCGGTTGACGGCCGACCGCGCACCCCCGAGTCTCTGACGCGGCCCACACATCCGACGCCCCGTCACCACGGAAGCGCGGATGGTGAGTCCACGTGATCCCCCCACTCGGAAGGACGACCGTCCCATGCGCCGAACCTCCGCCCTGCTGACCACCGCCCTGCTCGCCGGGGCCGCCGCCCTGGCCGCCCCGGCCACCTCCGCCCAGGCCGCCCCGGCCTGCGGCGCCTGGGCCTCCGCCTGGAACGCCGTCGGCAGCTGTACCGGCCTCGACCCGATGCAGACCTGGACCGTGACCGCCAACTGCCTCTACTGGAACTCCAACCACACCGTGCAGTTCTCCCGCCCCGCCATCGGCGGCATCGCGATCGGCGACGGCACCATGTCCGCGTCCTGCGGCATCGGCGACAGCGTCCAGTTCCCGCGCGTCGTCCTCGGCGCCGTCCCGCCGGCCGGCCCGACCGGCCAGATCTCCGGCTACGCGAGCAAGTGCGTCGACGTGAAGGGCGCCAACGTCGGCAACGGCACCGCCGTCCAGATCTACGACTGCAACGGCTCCGTCGCGCAGAAGTGGCGGATCGGCGTCGACGGCACGATCCGCGCCCTCGGCAAGTGCATGGACGTCTCCGGCGGCAACACCGGCAACGGCACCAAGGTCCAGATCTACGACTGCAACGGCAGCGGCGCCCAGCAGTGGCAGGCCCGCCCCGACGGCTCGCTCCTCAACCCGCAGTCCGGCCGCTGCCTGGACGACCTCGGCTTCTCCACCGACAACGGCAACCAGCTCGGCATCTGGGACTGCAACGGCGCCGCCAACCAGAAGTGGAACCTCCCGGCCTGACGCCCGAGCCGGCCAGGGCGTACGGCCCGTCCGTGCGCGCTGCCGGTGCTCCTGGCCGCCGTCACTCGCCCGAGTGACGGCGGCTTGAGTCGTGCATTGCGTTTGCAACACGCTGCTGCTCGTGCATAGTGAGATCTACTGGACCGAGCGGTCCGAGGAGCACATCGCCAGGCACGGAGTGGATCCGGAGGAGGTCGAGGATGTCGTGTTCTGCCGTCCGCACTGGTTCTCGGACGGCCGCCAGGGGACGACCCTGTGCCATGGCGTGACGCGGGCCGGGCGCTACCTGTTGGTGGTGTTGGCGGAGAGCGCGGTGGTGCCGTCAGCGTGGTACTGCGCCACCGCACGCGACATGACAGCTGCGGAGAGGCGCTTGTTCCTCAAGCGGACGAGTTGAAGGTGACGGATGACTGACAACGGTGCGGACCTCGAGGCGATCGCCGAGTACTACGAGACGCACGAGCTGACCGAGGACGAGATCATGAGCGCCGAGCCGGGCGAGCCGGTGGCGGCCGAGTCGGTGATGATCACCACCTCGCTGCGGCTGCCCAAGCCGGTGATGGACGAGGTCCGGCGCCGGGCGCGGGAACGGGGGCTGAAGCCGACGGCGATCATGAGGGAGTGGATCGAGGCCGCCATCGCGGACGTGGACGAGCCGGTGCCGCTCAGTGTGATCACCGCGGCGGTGGCGGAGTACCAGCACCGTCGGGCGTCGTGAGGGTCAGGCGGTGAGGGCCGGGGTGGTGTCCGCGGCGTGGCGGGCCTGGTCGTAGCGGTGGAGGAGGAGGGCCGCGAGTTCGGGGGACGGGCCGAGGACGTCGGCCACGAGGTCCGCGTCCGCGTCCTCGGCGGCGGCCGCGATGCGGTCGGGGAGGAGGCCGGGGGCGAGCAGGTAGGGGGCGACGGCGGTGTGCTCGGCGCCGGCGGTGCGCAGGGCGGCGAGGGCGTCGGGGACGCGGGGGCCGGCGGCGGAGGCGTAGGCGACCTCGACGGCGGCCCAGCCGCGGGTGCGGCGCCACTCGGCGGCGACCGCGCGGGTCGCGGCGTCGGCGGCCGGGTCGGAGGAGCCGGCGGCCGCCAGGACGACGCCGGTACGGGCCCGGGCGGCGGGTGAGCCGACCGCGAGGCCGGCCTCGGCGAGGCGGCGGTCCAAGGCGGCGAGCAGCAGGGGGGAGGGGCCGAGCACGTCGGCGACCGGCAGCCGGGAGCCGGCGGCGCGCAGGGCGGCCGGGATGTCGTGCTTGGCGTGGAAGGCCCGGTTGAGCAGCAGCGGCACCGCCACCGCGTCCGCGAGCCGTCCGACCACCTGGGGGATCCGCGGCGCGCAGTGGTCCAGGTAGGCGGTGGCGACCTCGGTGCCGGGCCGCTGGGCCCGCACCTCCTCCACGAGCGCGGCCACCGTCGCGGCGTGGCGCGGGTCGCGGCTGCCGTGGGCGATCAGGAGGAGGGCGGGCATCAGCGCTGCCTCACTTGCCGGTGGCCAGCAGGCCGCGGTTGCGCAGTACCCGGCGTTCGACGGGGGTGAAGACGAGGAGCTCGATGGCGATGCCGACGAAGAGGATGAGGATGATGCCGAGCAGGACGCCGGACATGTCGGAGAACTCGCGCTGGTCCTCCAGGAAGCGGCCGAGGCCGCGGCCCAGGTCGGGGGAGGAGGCGACGAGTTCGGCGGCCATCAGGGAGCGCCAGGAGAAGGCCCAGCCCTGCTTGAGGCCGGCGAGGTAGCCGGGCAGGGCGGCGGGGATGAGGACGTGCCGGGCACCGGTGAGGCCGGTGGCGCCGAGGGTGCGTCCGGCCCGCAGGAACAGCGGGGGGACCTGGTCGATGCCGGCGACCAGGCCGTTGGCGATGGAGGGGACGGCGCCGAGCAGGATGACGGCGTACATCATCGAGTCGTTGATGCCGAGCCAGATGACGGCGGCGGGCACCCAGGCGACCGAGGGCAGCGACTGCAGGCCCTGCAGGACGGGCCCGATGGCGGTGCGCACCGGTCTGATGCGGGCGACGACGAGGCCGATCGGGGTGCCGATCACCACGGCGAGGAGGAAGCCGGACAGGCCGCGCCAGACGCTGGTCCAGATGATCGAGAACAGCGTGCCCTGGTACCAGAGGTCCTGGGCGGAGCGCCACACGTCGGCGGGGCTGGGCAGCTTGTAGGAGGAGGTGAGCTCCAGGCTGTACGCGCCCTGCCAGAGCGCGAGCACGACGAGCACGCCGATGAGCGGCGGCAGGGCCTTGCTGCGCAGGGCCTCGCCGAGGGAGCCGCGCTGTGCGGTGACGGCGTCGAGGGCGTCCAGGCCGGCGCCGACGCCCGCGGTGTCGGCGGTCCTGTCGTTCCGGTCGTGCTTGTCGTTCCTGTCGTTCTTGTCCAGGACGGGGGTGGTGTCAGTGCTGGCCATGGCGACGGATCTCCCCACGCAGTTCTTCGGTGATCTCGATGGACAGGTCGGCGACGCCGGCGGACTCGATGCGGCGCGGCTGGGGCAGGTCGATGTGCCATTCGCGGGCGACCCGGCCGGGGCGGGAGGAGAGCAGCACGACCCGCTGGGCGAGGCGGACGGCCTCGCGGACGTTGTGGGTGACGAACAGGACGGTCAGCTGCCGTTCGGCCCAGATCCGGGTGATCTCGTCGTGGAGGACGTCGCGGGTGATGGCGTCGAGGGCGGCGAAGGGCTCGTCCATGAGCAGGACCTTGCTGCCCTGGGCGAGGGCGCGGGCCATGGCGACGCGCTGGCGCATGCCGCCGGACAGCTCGTGGACGCGCTTGCCGTACGCGCCGTCCAGGCGGACGAGTTCGAGCAGCCGCTCGGCTTCGGCGCGGCGCTCGGGGCGGGCGACGCCGGCCAGCTTGAGGGCGAGTTCGATGTTCCGGCCGGCGGTGAGCCAGGGGAAGAGGGCGTGCTCCTGGAACATCAGCGCGGGGCGGCCGCCGGGCACCTCGATGCCGCCGGCGGTGGGCCGGTCGAGGCCGGCGACGAGGTTGAGCAAGGTGGACTTGCCGCAGCCGGAGGCGCCGAGCAGGGTGACGAACTCGCCGGGGGCGACGTCGAGGGTGATGTCGTCCAGGACGTGGGTCTGGGCGCCGGGGCGGCCGAAGGACTTGTGCACGTGCGAGATCCGGACGGCGGGCGCACCGCCGTGGGCGTCGGCGCCGGGGGCGTCCGCCGAGGTGGTCAGTGCCGGGGTCATCCGGGCACCTCCTGGATGAGTGGTCTGGCGAGGTCGGGGCCGTGGCCCGGGCCCCGCCCGTCCCGGTGGGCATCGATCGGGGATCGACCGGGTGGGCGGGGGCCGGACCGCGGAGTCGTGACGAACGGCCTTGCTGCGGGCGCTACTTGGCGCCGAGTCCGGCGTCCGCGACGGCGGGCCGGCCCTCCGCGGCGAGGACCTTGTTCAGCAGGGTGAGGTCGTAGATGCCGTTCAGGTTGGGCTTCTTGAGGAGCCCGGCGGTGACGGCGTGGTCGGCCTCGGCCTGGAGGGTGTTCGCCAGCGGGTCGTCCAGGAAGTCGATGTCGGCCCAGGCCGGGTCGAGGATGGCGGGCTCCAGGGAGTTGCCGGCCTCCTTCTTGATCGCCTCGTTGGCGTCGGCCTTGGCCTTGTCGGAGTTGTCCTTGATGAAGGCGTTGGTCTTCACCGAGCCGCGCAGCACGGCCTCCACCACGTCCGGGTGCTCCGTGAGGAACTTCTGCGAGACGATGATGTTGGTGATCACGAACTTCTTGTCGGGCCAGACGTCCTTCTCGTTGAGCAGGACCTTCGCGCCGAGCGTGACCAGCTTGGAGGCGGTGGGCTCGGGCACCCAGGCGGCGTCGATGGAGCCGGACTTGTACGCGTCGGGGGTGACCTTGTTGTCGGTGCGCACGACCGAGACGTCGCCGGCGCCGGTGGCCGCGTCGACCTTGTAGCCCTTGCCCGCCAGGTAGTTGAGCAGGGCGACGTCCTGGGTGTTGCCGAGCTGCGGGGTGGCGATCTTCTTGCCCTTGAGGTCGTCCAGGGTGGCGATCTTCTCCGGGTTGGCGACCAGCTTGACGCCGCCGGAGGCCGAACCGCCGATGATCTTCAGGGACTTGCCGTCGGACTTGGTGTAGCCGTTGATCGCGGGGGAGGGGCCGATCCAGCCGATGTCGATGGAGCCGGCGTTCAGCGCCTCGATCTCGGCCGGGCCGGCGTTGAAGACCTGGGTCTTGACCTGGGTGGCGCCGAGCTCCTTCTGGAAGAAGCCCTCCTGGAGGCCGACCAGCGGGGTGCCGTGGGTGAGGTTGGCGAAGTAGCCGATCTTCACCGTGTCCGCGGACAGCTTCGCGCCGGAACTCCCGGCGGTGGCAGCGGTGTTGGCCTTGGCGTCGGAGGACTTGTCGTCCGCCTTGGAGCCGTAGCTGCAGGACGACAGCAGGGCCGCCACGGTCAGGCCGGCCGCGGCGGCGGCCGCGGAGCGTCTGATCCGCCCGGCGTCGGGGCGGGTGCGGGTATGCGGGAGGGCCGGGTTCGGTGCCATGGCGAGAGTCCTGTTCGCGGACGGACCGTCAGGAGGCGGTCTCGGAAGGAAGGTTGGAAGGTGGTGCGCGCGGCAGCGGTGTGCCGGGGGCAAGCCGGGCGGCTGTGGGGGGAGACAGCCCGGTGACAGGGCGTTCTCAGCCCCGTCGGCCCGCACATCGGGTCAGGCCGCCCTGGCCGCTGCCGAGGACGCCGCTGCCGATGCGGCCGCCTTCCTTGTCCATGCCCGAGAACGCCTCGCTGGGCATCAGACCCAGTCCTCCTCGTCGGGTGTGCCGGTGGTGGGTACGGTGGCGAAGGCCTCGCCCGCCATGCCGGCGGTGAGGGTGGTGCCGTCGGCCGGGTCGATGAGCAGGAACGACCCGGTGCGGCGGTTGTCGGAGTAGCCGTCCAGGGCCAGCGGCTCGGCGGTGCGCAGGACGACCCGGCCGATGTCGTTGACGTTCAGCCCGTCGGGGGCGGGGCGCTGTTCCAAGCCCCCTTCGCCGATCGGCGCAGTGATGTCGATCCGGTAGGCGACGTCCTTGACCAGCGCCCGCACGGTGCGGGTGGTGTGCTTGAGGAGGACCTTGTCGCCGGCGCGCAGCGGCCGCTCGCTGAGGTGGCTGACGGTGGCCTCGATGTCCTTGGTGGGGACGGGCACGGGCCCGGCGGCGATGAGGTCGCCGCGGGAGACGTCCAGGTCGTCGGCGAGGCGGACGGTCACCGACTGCGGGGCCCAGGCGGCGTCGGCCTGGCGGCCGAGGGCGTCGATCCCGGCGACGGTGGTGGTGTGGCCGGACGGCAGGACCGTGACGGTGTCGCCGACGCGCAGCACGCCGGACGCCAACTGGCCTGCGTAGCCGCGGTAGTCGGGGTGCTCCTCGGTCTGCGGGCGGATGACGTACTGGACCGGGAAGCGGGCCGGCTCGGCGCCCGGGTCACTGCCGACCGGCACCGTCTCCAGGTGCTCCAGCAGGGTCGGGCCGCCGTACCAGTCCATGTGCGCGGACGGCTCCACGACGTTGTCCCCGGCGAGGGCGGAGATCGGGACGGCCAGCACGTCCTTGACGCCGAGCGAGGCGGCGTAGGCGGTGAACTCGGCGGCGATGGCGGCGAACACGGGCTCGGCGTAGTCGACCAGGTCCATCTTGTTGACGGCGAGGACGACGTGCGGCACGCGCAGCAGGGCGGCGACGGCGGCGTGCCGGCGGGTCTGCTCGACGACGCCGTTGCGGGCGTCGACGAGGACGACGGCGAGTTCGGCCGTGGAGGCGCCGGTGACCATGTTGCGGGTGTACTGCACGTGCCCGGGGGTGTCGGCGAGGATGAACCGCCGGCGGGGCGTGGCGAAGTAGCGGTAGGCCACGTCGATGGTGATGCCCTGTTCGCGCTCGGCCCGCAGGCCGTCGGTGAGCAGGGCGAGGTCGGGCGCCTCCTGGCCGCGGCTGCGGGAGGCGTGCTCGACGGCCTCCAGCTGGTCGGCGAGCACCGACTTGGAGTCGTGCAGCAGCCGGCCGACGAGGGTGGACTTGCCGTCGTCGACGGAGCCGGCGGTGGCGAAGCGCAGCAGCGAGGTGGCGTTGGTGGCGGTGCTCATTAGAAGTATCCCTCGCGCTTGCGGTCTTCCATCGCGGCCTCGGAGAGCTTGTCGTCGGCCCGCGTCGCACCGCGCTCGGTGAGGCGCGAGGCGGCGATCTCGGCGATGACGGCCTCGATGGTGGTGGCGTCGGAGTCGACGGCGCCGGTGCAGGACATGTCGCCGACGGTGCGGTAGCGGATCAGCCGCCGCTCGACCGGCTCGTGCTCCTTGGGGCCGCCCCAGTCGCCGGCGGTCAGCCACATGCCGCTGCGGGCGAAGACGTCCCGCTCGTGGGCGTAGTAGATCTCCGGCAGCTCGATGCCCTCGCGCTCGATGTACTGCCACACGTCGAGCTCGGTCCAGTTGGACAGCGGGAAGACCCGCACGTGCTCGCCCACCGCGTGGCGGCCGTTGTAGAGCGACCACAGCTCGGGGCGCTGGCGGCGCGGGTCCCAGGCGCCGAACTCGTCGCGCAGCGAGAAGACGCGCTCCTTGGCGCGGGCCTTCTCCTCGTCGCGGCGCCCGCCGCCGAACACCGCGTCGAAGCGGTTCGTCTCGATGGCGTCCAGCAGCGGCACGGTCTGCAGCGGGTTGCGGGTGCCGTCGGGGCGCTCGCGCAGGACGCCGCGGTCGATGAAGTCCTGGACGTGGGCGACGTGCAGGCGCAGGCCGTGCCGCGCGGCGACGCGGTCGCGGTAGTCGATGACCTCCGGGAAGTTGTGCCCGGTGTCGACGTGCAGCAGCGAGAAGGGGACGGCGGCGGGCGCGAAGGCCTTGAGCGCCAGGTGCAGCATGACGATGGAGTCCTTGCCGCCGGAGAACAGGATCACCGGGCGTTCGAACTCCCCCGCGACCTCGCGGAAGATGTGCACCGACTCGGCCTCCAGCGCGTCCAGGTGGGACAGCGCGAAGGGCCCCCCTGAATTCTGGTTGGGGTCGCCGGCGGTGCGGACCGGGCTGTCGGTCTCGGTGGTCATGCCAGACCCCTCTCGGTCAGGAAGGCGTGCAGCTCGGCGGCGGACTCGGCGACCGCACGGCCCTGGGTCTGGAGGCGCAGCTCCGGCCGCTCCGGGGCCTCGTACGGGTCGTCCACGCCGGTCAGGCCGGAGATCTCGCCGGCCGCCTGCTTGGCGTACAGGCCCTTGACGTCCCGTTCGGCGCACAGCTCGACCGGGGTGGCGACGTGGATCTCCAGGAACTCGGTGCCGGCCGCCGCGTGCCGCTCGCGCACCGCGGCGCGGGAGTCCGCGAACGGGGCGATCACCGGGGCGAGCACCTTGACGCCGTTGGCCGCCAGCTTCTCGGCGACGAAGCCGATCCGGGTGACGTTGGTGTGCCGGTCCTCGCGGGAGAAGCCGAGGCCCTTGGAGAGGAACTCGCGGATCTCGTCGCCGTCCAGGACCTCGACCTTGTGGCCCTCGGCGCGCAGCCGCTCGGCGAGGGCGAAGGCCAGGGTGGTCTTGCCCGCGCTCGGCAGCCCGGTCAGCCACACGGTGGCGCCGCGCTCGCACGGGGCGGCCGTGCGGGCCGCCTCTGCGGCTCCGTCGGCGGCCAGGGTGTCAGCTGTCACGGTTCTTTCCTTACACGAGGATGGACGGACGATCAGAACGGATCGAATCAGAGGTGGATGCCGCACTCGGTCTTGCCGGAGCCGGACCAGCGGCCGGCCCGGGCGTCCTCACCCTCGCCCGGCTTGCGGGTGCAGGACAACGGGGAGCAGCCGATCGAGGTGTAGCCCTCCCACAGCAGCGGGTTGAGCAGCACGCCGTGGGCGGCGACGTAGGCGTCCACGTCCTCCTGGGTCCAGCGGGCGATCGGGGCGATCTTGACCTTGCGGCGCTTCGGGTCCCAGGACACCACGGGGGTGTTCGCCCGGGTCGGCGACTCGTCGCGGCGCAGCCCGGTCGCCCAGGCGTCGTAGCCGGCCAGGCCCCGGTTGAGCGGCTCGACCTTGCGCAGCGAGCAGCACAGGTCCGGGTCGCGGTCGTGCAGGGCCGGCCCGTGCTCGGCGTCCTGCTCGGCCACCGTCCGCAGCGGGGTGAGCGTGATGACGTTGACCGGCATGGTCGCGGCCACCGCGTCGCGCGTCCCGAGGGTCTCCGGGAAGTGGTAGCCGGTGTCCAGGAACACCACGTCCACCCCCGGGAACACCGAGGACGCCAGGTGGGCCACCACCGCGTCCTCCATCGAGGAGGTGACGCAGAACCGCGCGCCGAAGGTGTCCGCGGCCCACCGCAGGACCTCCTGCGCGGTGGCCTCCTCCAGCTCGCGGCCGGCCCGGACGGCTATCGCCTCGTGGTCAGTCGCGGTGCTGCTCATGTGACGTACCCCCGTGGTTGGTCGGTGACAGCAGGCCGAGGAACTTCAGCTGGAAGGCGCGGCGGCACCCGTGGCACTCCCAGGCGCCGTGCCCGGCCTCGGAGGGGCGCAGGTCCTCGTCCCCGCAGTAGGGGCAGAAGAACGGCGCGGCTCGCTCGCTCACGAGAGCTGCTCCTCGGTCGCCCGGGCCGCCCACTGGGCGAAGCGCTCGCCCTCGGTGCGGTCGGCCTGGTAGCGGGTCAGCACGCGCTCGACGTAGTCGGGCAGGCCCGCGCTGGTGACCTTGAGGCCGCGGACCTTGCGGCCGAAGCCGGCCTCCAGGCCGAGTGCGCCGCCGAGGTGGACCTGGTAGCCCTCGACCTGCTCGCCGTGCTCGTCGGTGACCAGCTGGCCCTTGAGGCCGATGTCGGCGACCTGGATGCGGGCGCAGGCGTTCGGGCAGCCGTTGATGTTGATGGTCAGCGGCTCGGCGAACTCCGGCAGGCGCTGCTCCAGCTCGTCGATGAGCGTGCGGCCGCGCTCCTTGGTCTCGACGATGGCGAGCTTGCAGTACTCGATGCCGGTGCAGGCCATGGTGCCGCGGCGGAACGGCGAGGGGGTGACTCGCAGGTCGAGCGCTTCCAGGCCGGCCACCACGGAGTCGACGTGCTCCTCGGCGATGTCGAGGACGATCATCTTCTGCTCGGCGGTGGTGCGCACCCGGTCGCTGCCGTGGGCGGCGGCGAGGTCGGCGATCCGGCCGAGCAGCTTGCCGTCGACCCGGCCGACGCGCGGGGCGAAGCCGATGTAGTAGCGGCCGTCCTTCTGCCGGTGGACGCCGACGTGGTCGCGCCAGCGGGCGGCGGGCTCGGCCGGGGCGGGGCCGTCGAGCAGCGGGCGCTCGAGGTACTCCTCCTCCAGGACCCGGCGGAACTTCTCCACGCCCCAGTCGGCGACCAGGAACTTCAGCCGGGCGCGGTTGCGCAGGCGCCGGTAGCCGTAGTCGCGGAAGATGCCGATGACGCCGCCGTAGACGTCCGCGACCTCGTCCAGCGGGACCCACGCGCCCAGCCGCACGCCCAGCTTGGGGTTGGTGGACAGGCCGCCGCCGACCCACAGGTCGAAGCCGGGCCCGTGCTCGGGGTGGACCACGCCGACGAAGGAGACGTCGTTGATCTCGTGCGCGACGTCCAGCAGCGGGGAGCCGGAGACCGCGCTCTTGAACTTGCGCGGCAGGTTGGAGAAGTCCGGGTTGCCGATGAAGCGGCGCTGGATCTCCTCGATGGCGGGCGTGCCGTCGATGATCTCGTCCTCGGCGATGCCGGCCACCGGGGAGCCGAGGATGACGCGCGGGGTGTCGCCGCAGGCCTCGGTGGTGGACAGGCCGACGGCCTCCAGCTTCTGCCAGATCGCCGGGACGTCCTCGATCCGGATCCAGTGGTACTGGATGTTCTGGCGGTCGGTCAGGTCGGCGGTGCCGCGCGCGTACTGCTCGGAGACCTCGGCGACCGCCCGCAGCTGGGGGACGGTCAGCCGGCCGCCGTCGATGCGGACCCGGAGCATGAAGAACTCGGCGTCCAGCTCGTGCGGGTCCAGGATCGCGGTCTTGCCGCCGTCGATGCCCTCCTTGCGCTGGGTGTAGAGCCCCCACCAGCGCATCCGGCCGCGCAGGTCGGCGGGGTCGATGGAGTCGAAGCCCCGGTGCGCGTAGATCGTCTCAATACGTGTCCGCACATTGAGACCGTCGTCGTCCTTCTTGAACTGCTCGTTGGCGTTCAGCGGGGTGTAGTGGCCCATGCCCCACTGGCCCTCGCCGCGGTGGCGGGTCACCTTGCGGGCCGCTGCGGGGCGCCGCTCGGCGGCGCGGTCGGCCGTGGGCTCGACGGTCTCGGGGGAGGTGGCCATGGTGAAGTCCTTCTGGGCGGATGGCGCTGCTGCCGAATGGGTCGCGGGGCGTGTCCGGCCGTGCGGTACCGCTCTGACCTGCGGATTTCAAGGTCTTGAGGGCGGTGGCCGGGACCGGGCGGGCGCCTGCGCATCCGCTGCGGCGGGGATGGCGGGAAGGTCGGCGCCGGGTGCGGTGGTGCGGCGGAGACGGGGGGCTCAGGTCACCGGACAGATGGCGCTGGACACGCGAAGGAGATCGACGTGGAGTCGACCTACTAGGGTGGTTCCGGCGCTAGGCATGGCAAGAGATTCGCACGGCGCGGGACTCGCGGTCCACTAACATCCAGATACTGGACTCTGAGGTTTCGTCATGTGGGACATCCGGATGTTCCCGCCGCTCCCCGCCCGGACGTCCGGCGACGCGCCCCCACCCCGCCCGGCCACGCGCCCGTACCCCCGGGGAGATCAACCGCCGGGCCCCGGCCCGATACGGTTGGCCCTGTGCAAGCAGCAGGCGATACGAGCAGAGCGAACGCCGAGCGGCCCTCCCGGCGGCGGGGCAAGGGCTCCCGGCGCGCGGCCAAACAGGCCACCTGGCGCCGCACGGCGTGGGAACTGATCAGGGACACCACCAACACCTGCGTCGAGTACCGGGTCACCGGGCTCGCCGCGGAGGCGGCCTTCTTCACCCTGCTGTCGATCCCGCCGCTGCTGCTCGGGCTGGCCGGCACCCTCGGCTACCTCGACGAGTTCGTCGGCGCGGGCACCATCGCCGGGCTCAAGAAGAGCATCCTCTCGGCCTCCGGGACGGTGCTGTCGGACTCCTCCGTCAACGAGGTCGTGGTCCCGCTGCTGGACGGGGTGTTCGACCGCACCCGGCCCGACCTCGTCTCGATCGGCTTCCTGCTGTCCCTGTGGTCCGGCTCCAGGGCCCTCTACATCTTCATCGACACCATCACCGTCATGTACGGGCTCGACGGCAAGCGGGGCATCGTCAAGACCCGGCTGATGTCGCTCAGCCTCTACTTCGGCGCCCTGGTGATCGGCTCGCTGGTGCTGCCGCTGCTGATGGTCGGTCCGGGACTGCTGGAGAACGCCGTACCGGGGGTGTCCGGGCTGGTCGGCGCGCTCTACTGGCCGGTCGCCATCGTGCTGCTGACCGTCTCGCTGACCACCCTCTACCACCTGGCCGTCCCGGTCTCGACCCCGTGGCGCGAGGACATCCCCGGCGCCCTGGTCGCCCTGGTGGTGCTGGTCTTCTGCAGCGTCGGCCTGCGGGTCTACCTGGTCAGCTCGGTCGAGGGCCCCTCGGTGTACGGCTCGCTGGCGGCGCCGGTGGCCGTCCTGCTGTGGATCTTCGTGGTGGCGCTCGCGGTGCTCATCGGCGCCGCGATGAACGCCGCGATAGACCGCCGCTGGCCCACCCTGGAGACCGCCGACGCGCGCGCCGAGAACGAGCGCGCCCACGAGGAGGCCGCCGCCGCCGTGGTCCGCGAGGTCGCCGCCCGGCGGGCCGCCGAACGGGCCCGGCGCGCCCGCGAACTCGGGCTCGCCGAGGGCGTCGAGGAGGAGTGGGGCGAGGACGAGGGCGAGGACGTGCCCTCCGAGTACCCGGAGCGGTGGGCCGACGTGCTGGCCGCCGACAACGTGCGCGGCCGGCTCACCGCCCGCGGCGGGCCGCACCACCGGCCCGGGCCACCGCCGCCGGACAGCGACCGGCCGGCCAGGCCGCCGCAGGCGGGCGGGACGGGGGCGGGGGCAGGCCAGCCGGGATCGGGCGCTGGGCCTGGGCCGGGTTCGGGGCTGGGGCCGGTGCCGCCCGGGCAGCAGGTGCCGGGGTACCCGCCGAGGCCGCCCCGGCCGCCGTGGGAACAGCGGTAGGCGGGGCGTCCAGGACGGTGACGGCAGGGCCTCTCCCGCGGGTGCGGGGGAGGCCCTGGTGCGTCGGGGCGTGGAGTGCGCCGCGGGTGCGTCGGGGGTCGGCGGTGGGTCAGGGGGCGGACGGGTGCGGAGGGTGGCCGTACGCGGGGCGCAGCTCGGTCGGGGCGGAGGGGTCGGCGGCGCCGGGGGTGGAGGAGAGCGGTCCCGCCGGGGTCGGGTCCGTCGGGCGCTGGGCTGACGGGTCGTGCGGGGTGTCGGGGCCGGTGGGGCCGTACGGGCCGGGCGCGGACGGTTCGGCCCGTACGGACGGTTCGGCCGGGCGGGCCTGGGCCGGGAGCGGCTCGGGGGAGGGCTGGGCCGGGTCCAGGGCGGTGCGCCCGGAGGAGTCGCTCAGCTTGATCAGCAGCGCCACCATCAGCCAGTTCGCCAGCAGCGACGAACCGCCGGCGGCCAGGAACGGCAGTGCCTTGCCGGTCAGCGGGACCAGCCCGCTCACCCCGCCGACCACCACGAACACCTGGAGCGCCAGCGCCGCCGACAGACCGGTGGCCAGCAGCTTGCCGAACGGGTCGGTCAGGCCGATCGCGGTGCGCAGGCCGCGCTGGACCAGCAGCACGTAGACCAGCAGGATCGCCGTCACCCCGGCCAGGCCCAGCTCCTCGCCGATGGTGGTGAAGATGAAGTCGCTGCGCCCGGCGAAGCCGATCAGCCAGGGCCGTCCCGAGCCCAGGCCGGTCCCGGTCATGCCCCCGGTGCCCAGGCTGAACAGCGCCTCGGCGGGCTGCTCGGAGATCGCCATGTCGTGCACCGGCTTGTAGTAGTCGAGCGGGTGCAGCCAGGCCTCGACGCGGCCGTGCACATGGGGCTCCACCGTCCCGACCACCGCCGCACCGCCGACCGCCATCAGCAGGCCGAGCACCACCCAGCTGGTGCGCTCGGTCGCCACGTACAGCATGACGATGAAGACGCCGAAGAAGATCAGCGAGGTGCCCAGGTCGCGCTCGAAGATCAGCACCAGCAGGCTGACCACCCAGATCGCCAGCACCGGGCCGGCGTGCCGGCCGCGCGGCAGGGTCAGCCCCCAGACCTTCCGCCCGGCCAGCGCCAGCGCGTCCCGGGAGGCCATCAGGTACCCCGCGAAGAAGATCGTGATCGCGACCTTCACGAACTCGTCCGGCTCGAAGGAGAGCCCGAACAGCCGGATCCAGCGCTTGGCGCCGAAGCTGTCGCCGGGGGAGAGCACCGGCGCGGCCAGCAGGATCAGCGCACCCGCCATCAGCAGGTAGACGTAGCGCTGGAAGAAGCGGTGGTGCTTGACGAAGACGATCAGCGCGAGCGCCGCCGCCACCGAGATGAACACCCACATCAGCTGGGAGGGTGCCGCCGGGAGCTTCTGGTAGTCGCCCTTGGCGGCGTGCGCGGCCTTGTAGCTGAAGTCCAGCCGGTCCAGCAGCACCAGCCCGAAGCCGGTCAGGAAGACGCCCAGCGGCAGGATCAGCGGATCGGCGTACGGCGCGAACCGGCGCACCGCCAGGTGGGCCGCCCCGGCCAGCGCGCCCAGCGACAGGCCGTGCACCAGCAGCCCGGGCGGCATCCTGCCGGTGAGCGCCAGGTCGGCGTCGATGTGTCCCGCCAGACAGACGGCCACCGCGAGGGCCAGAAGGCCCAGTTCGATGTTGCGGTGGCGCGCCGCCAGCCGGCGGCCGTCGCCGCGTGCAGTGGTTCGCACCCTTGTCATCCCCTTGTCGGCCACGTGGCGGGTCTCGCCGACGGGGCATCCTGCCAGACGTTTGTGTCTTCGCCCGCGGTTGCGGAAAAGAGGGGACGGAGGGCAGAACTTTGCCTGGGCAAAGCTTTGTTGGGGCTTGGTAAAGCTTTGTTCAGGCCCGGGTATAGAGGCGGGCCCCGGGTGCGGCGGGGGCGCGGCCGAGGGACATCATGGCCGGGCGCCGGGGTGCTCCGGTGTCGGGGTTCCCGATCGGCGGGTTCCCAGCCGATGGGTTCCCGACCGATGGGATTCGCGACAGGCGGGGACCACCGGGACGAGCGAGGTGAGCGGGCGGATGGGCGCGGTGCTGGACGGCGCGATGGGTGCTCCGGCGGGTGGCCTGATGGGCGGCCCGGCGGGCGGTCCGGTGGGCGGCCCCGCCTCGGTGCTCGCCTACAGTGGCCCGCCGCCGTGGCAGTGGTCCGACCTGGCGACCTCCTGGACGGCCGAGCCGCTGGTGCTCGCGCTGTCGGTGCTGCTCGGCGCCTGGTACCTGGCGGCGGTGCGCCGCGTCAACCGGGCCGGCGGGGCCGGGAGCGGGGGTGGGGCTGGTTCCGGGGTCGGGGTCGGGGGCGGGGCCGGGTCCGCCGGCGGGCGCTGGCAGCCCACCCGTACCGTCGCGTTCCTCGGCGGGCTGCTGCTGTGGATCTGGTGCACCTGCTCCGGCCTCGGCGTGTACGACCGGATCCTCTTCACCGACCGGGCCGTGCAGGTCGTGCTGCTGCTGATGGTCGTCCCGCTGCTGCTGGCGCTCGGCGCGCCGGTCTCGCTGCTGGTCGAGGCGGCGCCGGCGGCCCGGCGGGAGCGCGTCCTGCGGGCGCTGCGCAGCCGGCCGTCCAAGGTGCTGATGTTCCCGGCGGTCTCCACCGCGCTGCTGATGGCGCCGCCGTGGCTGCTCTACTTCACGCCCTGGTACGAGTGGTCGGTGTCCAGCGGGCTCGGGAACGTGGTGCTGCACCTGGCGCTGGTGCTGCTCGGCCTCGCGTACTTCTGGCCGCGCCTGCAGCTCGACCCGGTCGGGCACGAGTACCCGCACCTGGTCGGGCTGTTCATCACCTTCGCCGAGGTGATCTTCGACGCGGGGCTCGGGATCGTGCTGATCTACGGCGGGCACCTGGTCGCCGAGCACTACTACCTGGCGCTCGGGCGGCCGTGGGGGCCGAGCCCGGCGCAGGACCAGACCTGGGGCGGCAACGCGTTCTGGGTGCTGGGGGACCTGGTCGGGCTGCCGTTCCTGGCCGCCCTGGTGCGGCGGATGGTGGTGCAGGGGCGGGAGGAGACCGAGGCGGTGGACGCCGAGCTGGACGCCCGCTTCGCGGCGGCGGCCGAGCGGGCGCGGGAGACGGGGCAGCCGGAGGAAGAGGAGACCGGGATGCGGCCGTGGTGGCTGGACGACCCGAACCTCAAGCACCGGTACGGGGGGTAGGGCGCGTCGGGGGCGAGTGTCTGGTGGCGGGGTGGCCGGGCCTGGCGGGGTGGCCGGGCAGCCGGGTGGCCGGGTCTGGCAGGGGTGGCCGAGCGGCTGTTTGCGGCGGGCCAATTGTGGCCCTTCGAGGCCTTCCCGACGGCCTCTTTCCCGCATTTCCGCAGGTCAAAAATAGGTTGGCCGGGATCCCCCGCTCCGCTAGCGTGTGACACATCCGGTTCGGGGGCCATTGGGCCGCCCGAGGAGTAGAGAGCAGGAGGTGAACCCCGTGGTCGTTGTCGCCCCGATAGCTGCCCAGGGCAGCACTCGCGTTCACCTCCTTTTCCCGGCCGCCGGCTGAGCCCTTCGCGCCAGCCGTAGCCCGCCGGGACATCTCCTCCCGAAGGGCCACTGCGTTGTTCAACGCTGCCTCCGTTCCGTCGTTCTCTTCCTCCTCTTCTTCCTCGACCTCCGCTGACGCCTCCGGGCTGACCGGCTACGGCTGGACGGCCGAGCTCGCGGAGCTGTTCACCCCGTTCGGCGAGGCCGGGCTGCTCCCGGCGCGGATCGTCCGGGTCGACCGCGGCCAGTGCGACGCCGTCATCGCCGACCCGGAGACGGGCGAGCCGCGCACCGTCCGGTTCGACACCCGGCCGGTGGGCGACGCCGACATGATCAACTGCCCCTGCACGGGCGACTGGGCGGCGGTCGACCTGTATGCCCAGCCGATGGCCTCCGTCGCCGCGCTGCTGCCGCGCTCCACCGCGATCATCCGCAAGGTGGCCGGCAAGCGCTCCGACGGCCAGGTGCTGGCCGCCAACGTCGACACCGTGCTGATCGCCTCCTCCCTCGCGACCGATCCCGACCTCGGCCGGATCGAGCGCTTCCTCGCCCTGGCCTGGGAGTCCGGCGCCGATCCGCTGGTCGTCCTCACCAAGGCCGACCTCGTCGACGACGCCGACTTCATCCGGGCCGACGTCGAGGCGGTCGCCCCCGGGGTCACGGTGGTCGTGGTGAGCGCCGAGACCGGCGAGGGCATGGACGTGCTCCGCGCCTGCACCCCCGGCACCACCGCGGTGATCGGCCAGTCCGGTGTCGGCAAGTCCACGCTCACCAACGCCCTGGCCGGCTCCGTGGTGATGACCGTCCAGGAGGCCCGCGAGGTCGACCAGAAGGGCCGCCACACCACGACCACCCGCGAGCTGATCCCGCTGCCCGGCGGGGGCGTGCTGATCGACACCCCCGGGCTGCGCGAAGTCGGCCTCTACGGTGGCGAGGGCGTGGACCTGGCCTTCGCCGACATAGCCGAGCTGGCCGAGGACTGCCGCTTCCACGACTGCGGCCACCACACCGAGCCCGGCTGCGCGGTGCGGGCGGCGCTGGCCGACGGCACCCTGCCGCAGCGCCGGATGGACAGCTACCTCAAGCTCCAGCGCGAGAACGAGTGGATCGCCTCGCGGTCGGACGCCCGGGTGGCCAAGGCGCGGCTGAAGAAGTGGAAGACGATCAACAAGTCGATGCGAGCCGCGGGAGGTCCGGTGAAGCGCTGAACCCCGACACCGGCCGGCCGCCGCGCCGCGGCCGCCGGCCTCCGCCGGGCCCACCCGGTTCAGCGGAGGTCGGCCGCCAGGCGGAAGCTCTGCAGGACCACCGGAGTGCTGTCGTCCACGGTGAAACCCGGGTCGTCGAGGGCGTCGAGCATCTCCGGACTGCGCCAGAACCGCTCGTGCACCGCACGCCACTCGGCCACGCTGGTGCACCCCTCGCCCTCGTCCAGGGCGTGCTGGAGGTCGACCTCCGCGAGCGGGACCACCCGGACGTCCGTGGTCTCGATCACGGCGACCCTGCGGCCGTCCGAGTCGAGGACCGCGGAGAGCTCACCGGGCAGCGGTAGGGGCTCGCCCTCGTGGTCGTAGTCGGCGACCAGGCCGGTGGTGCTGGTCTTGGCGCCGTCGAGGATCGCCGCGACCAGCTGGTCCCGCAGCGGGCCGGGGAACGCGAACTCGGCCGGAGGCAGGGCGACGACGTGCGGGTCGTCCGGACCGGTGTAGGAGTGCTGCTCGCTCATGCCGCGAGGGTAACGGCGGGACGGCTGGCGGGCCCGCGAATTTCAGGCCCGGGGCTCTCGGCTCCCGGTGCCAGGTGCCTAGGCCCGGGGCGTGCAGGGGTGCCGTGCGGGTGCTCTCGGGTGCGGGCGGGCGAATGGGCGGGCCGGCAGGCCTCCGGGCCAAGGCGCCATGGGCCGATGGGCCGATGGGCCATGGGGTGAGGTGGTGGGGAGGGTGGGGGCGGGGGGAGGGGGAGGGCCCCCCGAAGCAGGGATCGGCGACGATCAACGGTGATGTCCGATTCCCGCCAGTCACCCCCCGCCCAGTGCCGCAAACTGGACAACGTGATCGACGACGACATCCGGTACCGAGCCGTGGACAGCCGCGACTCCCGCTTCGACGGGGTCTTCTTCACGGCGGTCACCTCCACCGGCATCTACTGCCGTCCGAGCTGCCCCGCCGTGACCCCCAAGCGGGTCAACTGCGTCTTCTACCCCAGCGCCGCGGCCGCCCAGGGGGCGGGCTTCCGCGCCTGCCGCCGCTGCCGGCCCGACTCCGTGCCGGGCTCGCCCGAGTGGAACCAGCGCGCCGACCTGGTCGGCCGGGCGATGCGCCTGATCGGCGACGGCGTGGTGGACCGCGAGGGCGTCGCCGGCCTGGCCGACCGCCTCGGCTACAGCTCCCGCCAACTGCAGCGCCAGCTGACCGCCGAGCTGGGCGCCGGCCCGATCGCGCTGGCCCGCGCCCGCCGCGCGCAGACCGCCCGCCTGCTCCTCCAGACCACCGAACTGCCCGTCACGGACATCGCGTTCGCGGCCGGCTTCGCCTCCGTCCGCCAGTTCAACGACACCGTGCGCGAGGTCTACGACCGCACCCCCAGCGGCCTGCGCGCCGAGGTCGCCGCCGGTCGCCGCATCGCGACTCCGGCCGGCGGTCTCACCCTGCGCCTGGCCTACCGCGGTGCGCTGGACAGCGAGCACCTGATCGACTTCCTCGCCCTGCGCGCCGTCCCCGGCGTGGAGGAGGTCGTCCCCGGCGCGCGCCCCGGCGTGCGCGTGTACCGCCGCACCCTCGCGCTCCCGTACGGCCACGGCATCGCCGAGGTCGAGGGCCTGGCGCCGGGCGAGCCGCCCACCCGGGGCTGGCTGGACTGCCGCCTGCTGCTCGCCGACCTGCGCGACCTGCCGACCGCCGTCCAGCGCCTGCGCATCCTCTTCGACCTAGACGCCGACCCGCTCGCGGTCGACGAGCAGCTCGGCGCCGACCCGTTGCTCGGCCCGCTGGTCCGCGAGCGCCCCGGGCTGCGCTCGCCCGGTCACGTGGACCCGCACGAGCTCGCCGTCCGCGCCGTCCTCGGCCAGCAGATCACCGTCGTCGCCGCCCGTACCCTGGCGGGACGGCTCGCGGAGAAGTACGGCACCGCGCTGCCTGAGCCCAGCGGCGGTCTGCGCCTGCTCTTCCCGACCGCGGCGGCCCTGGCCGCCGCCGATCCGGAGGACTTCGCGATGCCCGCCGCCCGCCGTCGCGCGCTCATCGGCCTGTGCGGCGCGCTGGCCGAGGGCACGGTCCGGCTCGACAGCGGGGTCGACCGCGAGGAGGCCGCGGCCGGCCTGCTGGACCTGCCCGGCATCGGCCCCTGGACGGTCGGCTACCTGCGGATGCGGGCCCTGGCCGACCCCGACGTCTTCCTCCCGAGCGACGTGGGCGTCAAGCACGGCCTGCTCCGCCTCGGCGCCGCCGGGGATCCGAAGTCCGCCGCCCGCGCCGCCGAGTCCTGGGCCCCGTGGCGCTCCTACGCCGTCCACCGGCTGTGGGCCGGCCCCGCGACCACCGGCCCCGCAGGCACCGGGACCGATACCGGGACCGATACCGACATGAGCACCAGCATCAGTACCAGCGACACCAGTAGCACCAGCACCGGAACGGAGATCGGACGAGCATGAGCACCACCGTCTACACCACCATGGAGAGCCCCTTCGGCCGGCTGCTGCTCAGCGGGGTGCTGCCGGAGGGCGGCGGACCGGCCGCGCTGGCCACCGTCACCGTGCCCGGCCAGAAGTACGCGCTGGCCGAGCCCGCCGACGACTGGGTGCGCGACCCCGAGGCGCTCGCCGAGCCGGTCGCCCAGCTGACCGACTACTTCGCCGGCAAGCGCACCGGCTTCAACCTCCCGCTCGCGCCCGAGGGCACCGAGTTCCGCCGCAGGATCTGGGCCGCGCTGGACGAGATCCCGTACGGCACCACCGTCACCTACGGCGAACTCGCCGAGCTGGCCGGGCAGGAGCCGCGCATGGTCCGCGCGGTCGGCGGCGCGGTGGGCGCCAACCCGCTGCTGATCGTCCGGCCCTGCCACCGGGTGCTCGGCGCAGGCGGTGCGCTCACCGGCTTCGCCGCCGGCGTGGACCGCAAGCGCTGGCTGCTGGACCTGGAGGGCGGCACCCTGTTCTGACCGCCGACGCCCCAGGGCCCCTGCCCCAGTAGACCCCGAGCGATCAACTCCGAAGGTCCACCCGCCAGTTGTTGCTCCGCATGAACCGCCCGGGCGGGAACTCGAAGTCCGTCTCGCCGAGCAGTGTGAACCCCGCCTTCGCGCAGACCGCGTTGGAGGCGGGGTTGTCCACCGAGGGGAAGGCGTGGAGGTGGGGGTGCGCGGCCTCGCGGCGGGCGGCCGCGACCGCCGCGCGGGTGGCGGCAACCGCGATGCCCCGGCCCTGGAAGCCGGGCAGCACGTTCCACCCCATCTCGTGGACGGTCCGACCCTCCCACGTCCGGGTGCCGTAGCCGACCGTCCCGACGGCCTCGCCCTCGGGCAGCAGCGCGATCCGGTACATGCAGCCGAGCCCGGACGGGACGAAGTCCAGGTAGCGCCGGTGCCGTACGAGCAGCTGCTCCTCGCTCTCCGGCCCGCCGACGTGCTTCTTCATCTCCGGTGTGTTGACCCGGCGCAGCAGTGCGAGGTCGTCGTCCGTCCAGGGCTCGATGCGTACGTCCGCGGTGGTCATGCCGGGGACGGTAGCGCCGGACGGGCCCCGGCGACCAGTGATTTCCGGCCGGCCGGCTTCCGCAGGGCGGTTTCCCGCAGGCCGGTTTCCCGTCGGTGGCTTCCTAGCCGGCGGCGGGCCCCTGCTCGGGCCCGGTGCCCGGCTGGGCGAGGGCGCGGGCGAGCTGTTCCAGCGCGGGCAGCGCGTCGACGACCGCCGTGCGGTCGGCCGGGTCGAGGGTGCCGAGCGCGGCGGCGATCCGGCGTTCATGGGCGTGCTGCCAGTCGTCCAGCTGTCGGCGCCCGGCCGGGGTGAGGGCGATCCGGGCGGTGCGGCGGTCGCCGGGGTCGGCCTGGCGGTCGACGAAGCCGGCGTCGAGCAGCTTGCCGACCAGTCCGCTGACGGTGTTGGGCGCGAGCCGCTGCCGCGCGGCCAGTTCGCCGACCCGCAGCGGTGCGGCGGCCAGCGTCTGGAGGAGTTCGACCTGCGCCATCGGCAGGGACTCCCACGGGTAGTCGGTGCGGATGCTGCTGCGCAGCGCGCGGCGCAGCCGGGTGACGGTGTCCGTCAGCCGCCGGGCGTGCTCGACCGCCGGGTCGGGACTTCCGGTGGCGGGGTCGGGAACGTGTGGTGACGACGGCATGGCGGACAGCGTATCGCCTGGTACGGGGCGGTTCGGCGGCCGGTTCGGGCCTCGGGGCCGCACTGTGTTGCGGCTCTGTTGCGGGCCTCGTGGCGGGGGTCCCTCCGGCACCGTCCGTACCGTGGGACGTCTCCTGTCGCAGAGCGAGCTGCTCGTAGAAAGAACATATCTGTATCCGATATATTCGTGTCATGAATGCCACTGCCCTTGCCACGAGGCTGCTCACCGAGCGGCCCCGGCCGCGTGGCATAGCCGGCTGGCGCCACGCCCACTGGCTCGCCGTCGGCACGGTCTGTCTCGGAGCCTTCCTCGGCCAGCTCGACGCCAGCGTCATCGCCCTGGTCTTCCCCGCCCTCGGCCGCCACTTCGGCGCGGGCTTCGCCGCCGTCGAGTGGGTCGCCCTGGCCTACCTGCTGGTCCTGGTCGCCCTGCTGGCCCCGATCGGTTGGCTCTCCGACCTGGTCGGCCGCAAGACGATGTACATCGGCGGCTTCGCGGTCTTCGGCCTCTCCTCGCTGGGCGCCGGATTCGCCGGCGGCCTCTGGGTCCTGGTCGGCCTCCGCGCCGTCCAGGCGGTCGGCGCCGCGATGATGCAGGCCAACAGCGTCGCCCTGGTCGCGCGCGGCGTCCCCGGGCACGCGATGCGGCGCGCGCTCGGCATCCAGGCCTCCGCCCAGGGCCTCGGCCTGGCGCTCGGGCCCATCCTCGGCGGGATGCTGGTCGAACACGCCTCGTGGCGCTGGGTTTTCTGGGTCAACGTGCCGATCGCGGTGTTCGGCATCCTGGCCGGCTGGTACCTGCTGCCCCGCACCCGGACGACCGGCGCCCCGGCCGCCGTACCGGGCCCCCGCGAGGGCCGGACCGGTACCCACCGGACCGGCACTCACCGGACAGCCGCTCATCGGGCAGGCACCCACGGGACGGGCACCCACCGGACCGCCCCCCGCGAGGTCGCCCGCTTCGACCTCCCCGGCCTGCTGCTGCTCACCGGGGCGACCACCACGCTGCTGCTCGCCCTGTCCACCGCCTCCGGACTGCCCCTGCCCGGCTGGGCGGTGGCCGCCCTGCTGCTCGCCTCCGCCGTCCTGGCCCTCGCGCTGGTGCGCCAGGAGCGGCGGGCCGCCCGGCCGATCCTGGCGCCCGGGCTGGTCAACACCCCGGGCGTGCGCTCCGGCCTGGTGGTGGCGCTGATCGGCTACCTGCTGCTGTTCTGCCCGCTGGTGCTGGGCCCGGTGCTGCTCACCGGCGCGGGCGTGTCGACGGCCCACGCGGGCCTGGTGGTCACCCTGCTGCCCGCCGCGTTCGCCTTCGCCGCGACGGTCGGTGGCGGGTGGCTGCCCCGGGGCTGGTCGGACGTGACCAGGTGCCGCTTCGGCGCGCTGCTCACGGCCGTCGGACTGCTGCTGTTCGCCCTGCTGCCGGCCTCGGACGCGGTGGCGTTCCCGCTGCTGGTCGCCGGTTACGGACTGGGCCTGCTGCTGCCCGCCAACAACGCCCTGGTGATGCGGGCGATCCCGGCCCAGTGCTCGGCGGTCGGCGGCGGCATGGTCAACATGGCCCGCAGCCTCGGTACGGCGCTCGGCATGGCGCTGTCCGTCCTCGGTGTCCACCTGGCGGGCGCCGCGTCCGGTGGGCGGACGGTGCTGCTCGCCCTCGCCGCCGTCGCGGCCGCCGCCGCACTGCTCACCCGGCCCGTCCGCACCCGAAGGACCGGACCCTAGGCGTCCGTACGGGCGTTCAGGGTGTCCTGGGCGCGGTTGAGGCCGCGCCGGACCAGGGTCTCCAGGGCGTCCGCGCAGCGGTCCAACTCGCCGGGCATGGCGGCCAGTTCCTCCTCCGAGAACTTCTTCAGCACGAAGTCCCCGACGCTCCGGCCCTTCGGGGGGCGGCCGATGCCGAAGCGCAGCCGGACGAAGTCCCGGGTGCCGAGCACCTCGCCCACCGAGCGCACGCCGTTGTGGCCGCCGGGGCCGCCGCCGCGCTTGAGCCGGGCGGAGCCGAAGGGGAAGTCCAGGTCGTCCTGCACGACCACCAGCCGTTCGACCGGGACGCCGTGGCGGCGCAGCAGCGCGGCCACCGGGCGTCCGGACAGGTTGATGGACCACCACAGCGGCTTGGCCAGCAGCACCCGGTGGCCGTCGATGCCGATCTCGGCGGTCAGGCCGGCGAGCCCGCTCCGGCGGAAGCGGGCGCCGTGCCGTTCGGCGAGCCGGTCCACGGCGAGGAATCCCGCGTTGTGGCGGGTGAGCCGGAACCAGGGGCCGGGGTTGCCGAGTCCGGCGATCAGCCAGGGGGCGTCGGGGGTCATGCGGGGGTGCTCCGAAGGGGGTTCTGAAGGGGGCGGGGAAGAACGGCGGACGGCCGGGGCGCGGCCGGGACGGTACGGGACCGTCC
>NZ_JBHUAL010000138.1:0-26434 GCF_042789775.1 Kitasatospora sp. NPDC056800
GGTCGCGGTTCGGGCCCCGTGACGGTCGGGGCCCGGACCGCGACCGGGCTCAGCGACCGGCGGGGTTCAGTGACCGTTTGGGCTCAGCGCTTCGGTCGGGCTCAGCGCGTCAGGGCCGCGAGCGTCTCGTCCAGGCTCGGCGTGCCGGGGCGGGGCCGGTTGTACGGGAGCTTGGAGAGCATCGAGCCCATCGCGCAGGTGTTGGTCAGCGCGGAGAAGGCCAGCCCGCCGCCGACGGCGGCGGAGACCCAGCGGGCGCCCGGCAGGGCGAGGTCGACCAGCACGCCGGCCAGCACCAGCGAGCCGGCCACCAGGCGGACCTGGCGGTCCAGCGCCCACACCCGGCGGGCGCCGGCCACCTGGTCCAGCGGCCGCCCGGCGCTCGCCCAGGCGTTGGTGCCGCCGGCCAGGGTGAGGGTCGGGACGCCGGCGTCGGCCAGCACGCGGCAGGCGTTGTCGGCGCGCGGCCCGGCGGCGCAGACCACGGCGATCTCGCCGTGCCCGGCGGCCTCGCGCAGCGCGGGCAGGGCGCGGTCGAGCTGGTCGAGCGGGACGTTCAGGGCGCCGGGGATGTGGCCGGCGGCGTACTCGCCGGGGGAGCGGACGTCGATGAGGGTGAGCAGGCCGAGGCGGGGCTGGAGCTGCTCGACGGTCAGCGGCGTGGTCATGGGGGTGGGGGTCCTCTCGGGTGGGGGTGTCGGTGGTGGTGCGGGGAGGTGCGGGGAGGTTCGGGGGCGGCTCGCCGTGGTGATCAGCCCACCGTGGTGATCAGCTCAGCGTGGTGATGAGCATCAGCGCGGCGACGGCCAGCAGGGCGACGGCGAAGGCCTTCTGGAGGGTGCGCCCGCTGAGCTTGTCGGCCAGCCGCTTGCCGTCCCAGGCGCCGAGGATCGCCGCCCCGGTGAAGGGGGCGGCCACGGCCCAGTCGATCGCCCCGGCCGAGCCGAGGCGGGGGATCAGGGCGGCGAGCGAGTTGGCGGTGATGACCAGCAGGCTGGTGCCGACGGCCTCGGCCATGGTGAAGGCGAGCACCGAGACCAGGGCCGGTACGGCGAGGAAGCCGCCGCCGACACCGAGCAGTCCGGTGACGGCGCCGAGCCCGGCGCCCGCCGCCGTGGAGCGGCCGAATCCAGCGGCGGAACGTTCCTGCGCGTTCTTCGCGGGCGGCTTCAGCATCCGCCAGGCCGCGAGCGCCGCCAGTACCGAGAAGGCACCGGTCGGCAGCGCGCCCGGCAGATGGGCGGACAGCGCCCCGGCGGCCATGGCGGCGGGCAGTCCGGCGGCGGCGAACAGCGCGCCGGTGCGCCAGCGGACCCGGCCCGCCCGGGCGTGGGCGAGCAGCCCGGTCAGCGAGGTCGCGGCGACGATCACCAGGCTGGCGGTGGTGGCCAGCGCCGGGCTGAAGCCCAGCAGGTAGACGAGGGCGGGGACGGCGAGCATGCTGCCGCCACCGCCCAGCCCGCCCAGGGCCAGCCCGACCACCGCACCGGCGGCGAGCGCCAGGATCAGCGTGGTCATATCACATGCCCGGCGCCGCCGTCGGACGTGGTGACCGGCAGCCCGGCCAGCGCCCAGGCGCCCATGCCGCCGACCACGTTCAGCGCCTCGACGCCGCGCCGCGCGAGCAGTTCCGCCGCGCGCCCGGATCGGTTGCCGGAGCGGCAGATCGCCAGCACGGTCCGCCCGGCCGCCCCGGTCGGCAGCGGGACGCCGGCGGCCAGCCCGATCAGCGGCTGGTGCAGCGCGCCGGGGGCGTGTCCGGCGGCGAACTCGGCGGCCTCCCGGACGTCCAGCAGCACGGCGGCGCCGGTGCGGGCGAGCTCGTGGGCCTCGGCGGGGGTGGCCCGCCCGGGGGCGCCCGGTCCGTGGGCGTCGGGCCGGTGGGCGTGGGGCCCGTGGGCATGCGGCAGCAAGGGCATGAGGTGTCTCCAGTGGTGCAGACCGGACCGCAGTGGTCCGGCGGGTCGGGGGCGGCGCGGGCGTCCGTACGGGCCCGGTGGCCCGGTGCGGGTGGTGTGCCGGGTGCGTGGCACGGCCGGTGCGTCCTCGGCCCCGCCGGCGCCTGGCCCGTACCTGGCTCGGCGGCGGTGGCCGGCCCCTCGGTGCCCCACCATAGTACCCCCGGGGGTATTATCGAAATCACTCGGCGATACCCCGTCCCGTATCGGCTCGGGCAGCCGTATGCTCGCAAATATACCGAGGGGGGTATCAGAACGGCGCTGCGGCGCCCGACACCGCCCAGGCCTACGAGCCGCCCACCCCCGCACCGCCCGGCCCCGAGCCGCCCAGTCCTATGCCGCCAGTCCTATGCCGCCCAGGAAGGTCCCCCGTGTACTTCGCCCAGTTATCACGAGTCTGACGTTTCTGCCCAGCTCAGGGGCATGATCGACCATCCGGGGTCAGCAAAAGGTCAGCAGGACTCCCGGAGGTACCAGCAGATGGCGACCACAGGCCTCACCCGCGGCATGGGCAGCTTCTTCAAGGAGTGCGAGCATCCGGAGTCCCGCTGGAGCAAGTGCTCGCACGAGTACAAGATCAGGTACCGCAACGCGGCCGGGCGGCAGACGGAGGAGTCCGGCTTCGTCAACCAGGAGAAGGCGAAGGCCCGCCTCGCCGAGGTCTACCACGCGCGGAAGAACTCCCCGCAGAGCCAGCGGAAGGCGGAGCGCATCAAGAAGTACGGCGGGATGCAGTTCTCGGTCTACACCGCCGAGTGGCTGAAGGGTCAGCGTCACCAGAGCCCGACCTCGCTGCGGAACATCGACTCCATCCTGAAGAACCACCTCCTCCCTGCTTTCGGCAGTCGCCGCATGGGGACGTTCGACCACAAGGTCGTGGAAGCGTTCGTCGAGACCATGGAGCGGAACGGCGTCGGGCTGGCGGCCCAGACCAACGCCTTCGTCAGGCTCAAGACCATCCTGTTGGACGCGCACAGGCTGGGCCTCTACGAGGACAGCCCGATGAACGGCGTCCAGCCTCCTCAGTACGACCCGGAGCGGGTGGTGATCCCCTCCCTCGCTCAACTGCAGGAGATCCGGAGCGCCGGCGACGACGCCTTCCGCCTGGTTGCGGAACTCATGAGCGGCTGCGGTCTGCGCAACGGCGAGGCATTCGCCGTCAACATCAACAACATCGTCGCCGATGACGTCTACCGCGTCACCGAGCAGGTCAACCAGGCGACCAAGACCTACGCGCGCCTGAAGCACCGCAAGGTCGGCGAGTACCGCGACGTGCCGCTGCCGACGCGCACCAAGCAGGCCATCGAGCGGTACGCGGACACGTACGGGACCGTGGACGGCTACCTTCTGCGCAACCCCAAGGACATCGGCCTGGCTATGCCGCATCACGTCATCCACAACCAGTGGCAGAGGATCAGGGCCTCCGGGCAGGTCGACATCCCCGAGGGCATGGTCCTCTACGGCCTGCGCCACTTCTTCGCGTCGAACTGCCTCAGCAACAACATCCCGATCACCGACGTCGCGGAGTGGATGGGCCACCGCAACATCGAGATCACCTTCAAGATCTACCGCCACCTCATGCCCGGCTCCATCAGCCGCGCGGCGCAGGTCCTGGATCTCGGTCTGGCCGCGTGAACGAGTGCGGGTCTGCCCGTCACGGGCAGACCCGCACTTGCACCGCCGGCTCAGGCGCCGGACAACCGCTGCTGCCTCACCCAGGCATGCACCTCCGACACCTTGAACTGCAACTTCGCGTTCCGCCCACCACCGAATCGGTAGGGAACGAGTCCCACCCGAGGCGCGTCCCGGTATACCCACGCTACGGACATGTTCAGGTACTCGGCAGTCTGCTTGACGCTCATGAAGTGCTCGGGCACGGGCTCCTCCTGGGTGATCGGTCGAACTCGCGGAGCCTGAACTATCCATGGAGAAAGGCAGTTTGGCCGCGCCGTCGCCGCGTGATAGCGCCTGAAGGAGGGCCGCTTCCAGTGGCCTGGGGGCAGTGGTGTCAGAGTTCACGCGGCAGATCGCGAGCGCCTCGATTGCGTCGATAAAATACCCCCGGGGGTACACTCGGACATAGAGCCAGCCTGTCAGACCCGACGAGGAGAAATCCCGTGATCTTCAGCCAGTACTACCTCGACTGCCTCTCCCAGGCCTCGTACCTGATCGCCGACGAGCGCACCGGCCAGGCCGTGATCGTCGACCCCCGCCGGGACGTCGACGAGTACCTCGCCGACGCCACGGCGCGCGGCCTGACCGTCGTCGGCGTCATCAACACCCACTTCCACGCCGACTTCCTCGCCGGCCACCTCGAACTGGCCGATCTCACCGGCGCCTGGATCGGGTACGGGCGCCGCGCGGAGACCGACTACCCCATCCGCAAGTTCGCCGACGGCGAGCGGATCGAACTCGGCGACGTCACCCTGCAGATCCTGGAGACCCCTGGGCACACGCCCGAGTCGATCAGCGTCCTGGTCTTCGAGCAGCCCGACGACGCCGTCCCGTACGGCGTGCTCACCGGCGACGCGCTGTTCATCGGCGATGTCGGCCGCCCCGACCTGCTCGCCTCGGTCGGCGTCACCGCCGCCGAACTCGGCGCGATGCTCTATGACAGCGTGCACCGCAAGCTGATGGGCCTGCCCGACGAGACCCTGGTCTTCCCCGCCCACGGCGCCGGCTCGGCCTGCGGCAAGAACCTCTCCACCGACCGCCAGTCGACCATCGGCGCGCAGCGACTGACCAACTACGCCTGCCAGCCGATGGACCAGGACACCTTCGTCCGCATCGTCACCGCAGGCCAGTCCGCCGCCCCCGCCTACTTCGGCCACGACGCCGCCCTCAACCGGCAGGACCGCCCGCTGCTCGACCGCGCGAACGCCACCCGCCCCCTGTGCCCCGAGGGCTTCAGGGAGGCCCGGACCGCGGGCGCCGTCGTCCTCGACGCCCGCAGCCCCCAGGACTTCGGCGCGGGACACCTCCGCGGCGCCGTCAACGTCCCCGTCGACGGCCGCTTCGCCGAACAGGCCGGCACCGTCCTCACCCCCGACAGCACCATCGCGATCATCGCCCCGCAGGACCGCGAGGACGAGGTCGTCACCCGCCTCGCCCGCATCGGCTTCGACCACGTCGCCGGCTACCTGCGCAACCCCGACAACGCCCTGCCCGCCCTCGCCGACGACCTCACCCCCGCCAGCCGCCTCACCGCCGACCAACTCCGCACCGCCCTCGCCGCCGAACAGCCCCCCACCGTCCTCGACGTCCGCACCTGCGGCGAACGCGAAACCGGCGCAATCGAAGGATCCCTGCACATCACCCTGGCCGAACTCCCCGGCCGCCTCGACGAGATCCCCACCGACCGCCCCCTCGTCGTCCACTGCGCCAGCGGCCACCGCTCCTCCATCGCCGCCAGCCTGCTGCGCCACCACGGCCACACCGACGTCTCCGACCTCCTCGGTGGCTACGGCGCCTGGCACACCCTCACCCACCCCGCCCGGGCCTGACCCCAGCCGTCCCGGCCCGCCCCGGCTGGGCCGCGGGCTGGGAAGCGGAACGTGGCCGTGGTGGGGCGCGGGGAGGTGGGTGTCGGTCACTGCTGCGGCAGCGCGAGTAGTCGGGCGTGCAGGCGTTATACATCCCGGCTGCTGGCGATGTTCCGGTACTGGTCCTTGCTGGCGGATTACCAGCTGGCGGCAGCCTCGGGCAGCCTGCGACGTTCGGGGTTCCTGATGCGTCGAGGGGGGAGGCGGCTACAGGCGGACGGGCAGCGCGAGGCGTTCGATGCGGGCAGCGAGGTTGGGGTCGCTTTCGGTGCGGCCGAGCCGGCATATGGTGGTGGTGCGTACCGAGGTGGCCTTGACGCCGCGCATGCTCATGCACAGGTGCTCGCCGGTGGTGAAGACGGCGACGTCGTCGGTGGCGGCGGCCTTGGCGAGATCGTGGGCGACGTCGCGGGTGATGCGTTCCTGGAGCTGGAGGGCGTGGGTGTGGGCCTCCAGGTGCCGCACCAGTTTGGACAGGCCGAGGACGGCGGTGGCCGGCACGTAGGCGATGGAGACGTCGAGGCGGAAGGGGAGCAGATGGTGCTCGCAGACGCTCCACGCCTCGATGCCGGTTAGCAGGACGAAGTCGCCGAACCGGCCCTCCTGGGCGAAGCTGGTGTCGAGCCTGCCGGGGTCGTGGTCGAGGAACTCGCCCCACCAGTCGGCGAACCGGCGGGGCGTGTCCTTGAGACCGTCACGGTCGGGGTCTTCGCCGAGGGCAAGCAGCAACTCGCGGGTCAGCTCTTCGACGCGCGGGCGGTCGACCGGGCGGCGGCGCTGGGCTTGCACGGGTATGGACGTCATGGTCATCCCTTGGGGTGAGTTGACGGTAGGTGGGCCGCGAAGTGCGGCGTGTCAGAGGTGGGCGGCGCTCGGCAGACAGCCGAGGATCGGTACAGCGGTGAACGCCTCGGCGTACTGGGTTCCGATGCGGGCGCCCCAGAGCCGGCCGAGGTTCTCGGCCATGGGCCCGAAGTGCTGCTCGATCGGCTGGCTCACGTGCTCGCGCAGCGCGGCCATCTTGGTGTCGAAGGTCGCGGTGGCGTCCACGATCACGTCGGCGCGCACGGGGCCGTCGAGAGTGAGCGAGTTGTAGGTGTCGCAGGTGTAGAAGCGGCTCGGTCGGCCGGTGGCGATCCGAGGCTCGGGCACGGCCGCGAGCACGGCGGCGGCGACGGCCCGGTGCTCAGGGTGGACGTCGTGGAGCGGGTGGGTGATAACGACGTCCGGCTCTGCCTCCAGCAGCACTTGCTGCATGGTGGCGTGGTCGAGCCGGGGCACTTGGCGCAGTTCGGCCCCGAGGACGGCGGCGCTCTTGCGGGCCTCGGCGTCGCGGACTTTGTCGCGGTGCGGGACGACGATGGTGACGGCGGCGCACCGGGTGTGGACGGCGAGGGTGGCGCCGGCCCAAAGTTCGGCGTCGTCGGGGTGGGCGAAGGCGGCCAGGACCGAGCCGGGCACGGCACCGGTCACCACAGCCCCAGTTTCTCGACGACGTCGGCGGGCTTCGGCAGCTGGGGGCTGGCCTTACCGCGGACGGTGACGGGCACGTCCAGGTCGCGACGCACCGTGATCATCGCCTCCCAGCGCAGCACGTCGGCCCAGGCGGTGGTGATCGCCGTGCCCTTGGCGCCGGTCAGCCGGCCGGAACCGGGCAGGTCGTGCAGCCGCATGCCGTCGCGCAGCAGGGTGGCGGCGATCTTCGGCCCGACGCCGCGGACACCGGGGATGTTGTCGGACTTGTCGCCGGTCAGGGCGCGGAAGGCCGGCCACTGGGCGGGACTGACGCCATACCGGGCGATGACCTCGTCGGTGGTGATGATCCGCCGGGAGGACTTCCGCGAGCGGTTGAGGATGCGCACGCGGTCGTCGAGGAGCTGGTAGAAGTCCATGTCCCGCGACATCACCAGGACCGGCCGGGAGGCGGCGGCCCGGGTGGCGAGGGTGGCGATCACGTCGTCGGCTTCGGCGTTCTCGATCTCGACCCACCGGATCCCGTACGCGTCCAGGCCGTCCTTCACCGGGGCGAGGAACTGCAGCGGCTTGAGCGCCTCCGGTGTCGCCTCCCGGTTCGCCTTGTACTCCTGGTCGGCGGCGACGCGCTCGGACGTACCGTGCTCGCCGTCGAAGACGACCAGGACCTCGGGCTGCGCGACGTCGAGGTCGTCGCGGACCGTGGCGCGCAGCAGGGCGAAGAAGGCGAACAGGCCGGTCAGTTCGCGGGTCTTGTCGCGGGAGAAGATCGGGGCGGGGAAGCCGAAGGTGCCGGCCCACAGAAGGTTGAACCCGTCGACGAGCAGCAACGGCGCAGGGGTTACAGGGGTTTCGGGCATCACGACACCGCCTCCAGGAAGAAGTCAGCGATTCGGCGCGGCTCGAACTCGGCCGCTCTCCGATACACGGTCTGTGTAGTCGCGGCGTACAGTATGTCATCTTCCAGCAGGGTTTGTGCCGCCTTCTGGAGAGCGGTCGGGCCGTCGTCGTGGTCGACGAGGAGGTGGTCGCCGTTGCCGGTTGGGCTGATCAGGGCGGGCAGGTTGCCGACCCGGTAGGCGACGACTGGGGTACCGACGCTCATTGCCTCCAGTGCGACCAGGCCGAAGGTCTCCTTGTGGCTGGGAACGATGACCACCGCCGCGCCGGAGAGCCAGGGAATCACCTCGTCCCAGGCCAGCGCCCCGCGCAGACGGACGTTCGGGGTTCGGGCGGCTGCTTTCCTGCAGGCGTCGAGGAGTTCCGACTGGGATCCCGTACTGTCCTCGAACCCCGCTTCGGCGAGGGCTACCTCGAGGGGCCGGTCCCAGTCGGAGGTGGCCTCCAGTAGGTCGAGTACGCCCTTCTCCGGCCCGAGCCGTGCGAGGACGCGTACCGGGCCGCTGCGGCGCAGTTGCTCGCGGAGCTCCGGTGCTGGTGGGGCCACGGTGGGGTTGGGCATGAGTGCGTTGGGAACGACGCGGAGATTGCACGGGCCCCAGCCGGCCAGCTCGTCGCGTACGACGGCGGAGGGCACCAGGACGCGGGTGGCGCGGGCGAGCGCGGGCCCGGCGTCGAGGCTGTGCGGTTTGACGTGGGCGGCGAGGGCCCGGCGGACGTGGCCGGGGATATCGCCGCGCAGGCGGCCGAGGCCCCACAGCGCGTCGGTGAACAGGACGGTGTCGATGCGGTGTTCGGTGATCAGGTCCCGGATCTGGCGGGTCAGCCTGGTGTCCTGGTAGGTGACGGCGCGGCGCAGCACGTCGTCGTCGCACGGGAACTGCACGTCGTCGAGGCGCAATCGGGCGATGATGACGCCGGGGAGGCCGGGGCCTTCGGGCTGGGGTGCGGCGGTGGCGATGACGGGCCGGTGGCCGTTGCGGGCGAGCCCGAGGGCCAGTGCGGCCGTCGCGCGTTCGATGCCGGCCGGGGCGTCCGGGGTCCAGGAGACGAGGACCAGCAGAACGCCGCGGGAGGAGGGGCGGGTGATCACCGGGCGCTCACCCACTTCAGGGCGGGGACGGGCTGGGTCTGGCCGCTGTGCGGCCTCTCCCAGGGGAAGACGACCCAGTCGTCGACGCCCCAGGCCCACCGGTCGGGGGTCTGCGCGCACCCGCGGTTGCGGAAGAGTGCCGCCGTCATGATCTCGGCGGAGTAGTCGAGCCGGTCTTTCAGCGCATCGGTCACGGCGGTGAACGTCGCTCCGGTGCCGGCGATGTCGTCCACGAGGAGCACTGTCCCGGACAGGCGCCCGGGCAGGGAGTCGGCGAGCTGGACCTCGACGTCGCCGGTGGCCTGCTGGAACGGGGCGTCGCTCTTGTTGTGCCTGGCGGCGACGGTGTGGAAGGGCACTTTGAGGTAGTCGGCCATGAGGCGGGCCGGTTTGATCCCGCCGGAGGCGACGCCGATCACGCAGGTCACGTCCGGGTCGATCCCGACGACGGACTCGGCGATCAGGCGGGCCGCGTCGAAGCACTGGTAGTGAGTCGGCGCGTACGGGACGCGCTGTGCGAAGACCCGCCTGCCGGTGCGCGAGGAGTTGGTCACGAGGTGCTCCCGGACGTGGGCAGGCGCAGGTCGGCCGGGCTGGTGACGGGGACGGACGCGGAGATGCCGGTGGCGCCGTGGGTGTTGCGCCAGGCGTAGCCGTCGGCGCGCAGGACGGTGAAGCCGTGCGCGCTCGTGCGGGTACGCAGCCGGATGCGGACGCCGTCGGGGATGGCGAGCGGGCCGACGATGTCCTGGGCCTGCTCGTCGGTGAGCATCTGCTCGGCCGCGAGGGCGGCGCCGTCGCCGATGGGGAGCATCTGGAGGAACGTCACCCCGCCGGCACCGAGTTGGGCGGCGCGGTCCAGCAGTTCCTGGGCCTCGTGCTGGTTGGACTGCATGAGGACCATCTGGAGCTGCACGAACAGGCCTTCGTCGACGGCGGCGCGGATGCCCGCGACGGCGCGCCGGTAGCTGTCCTGGCCGCGCCAGCGGTCGTGGGTGGCCTCGGTGGCGCCGTCGAGGGAGACCCGGATCGCGTCGAGGGAGTCGGCGAGTTCCTCGGCACGGCGGGTGAGGTGCCAGCCGTTGGTGGTGCAGCTGACCACGCTGGTGCCCTGGCGGCGGACCGCGCGGGCGAGCTCGGGCAGGTCGCGCAGCAGCAGCGGCTCGCCGCCCGAGATGTCCACGCCCAGCACCCCCGAGGCGGCGATGTGGCCGGCGAGGACGCGCCGCTCCGCCGTGGTGGACTCGCGCACGCTCTTGTCGTCGAGGCACTGCGGGCAGTCCAGGTTGCAGCGCACGATCGGGGACCAGCACATGCTCAGCGGGTATTCGAGCGCGAGCGTCGAGGGATCCGCCTCGGGCCAGGCGGCCACCTGCTGGTCGTCCAAGGCGACGCAGCCGGCGGGCAGGGGCTGGGGCGGCAGGTGGTTAGTGCCCACCGCGGGGTCGTGCACGACGGTGGTGCCGTCGAACGTGGCGGCAGCGAAGGCGCGGATCATCGGGTGATCACCTCGGCGTCGGTCAGGTGCTTTCCGGCGGCGGCGACAAAAGCGTCGCCGCGGTCGGCGGGGGCGGGGAGGGACAGCAGCTGGCGGTAGTGGGCGAGCGTCGCGGGCCAGGAGGCGAGCTTGGCCTGCCACTGGGCGGCGGCGTCCGGCGGGTCGAGATGGAAGCCCACGGCTTGACGCAGCGGGACCACGAGGCAGCCGGAGGCGATCAGGGCCGCGCCGAGGTGGGTGTCCTCCATGCCCCAGCCCAGCGCCCCGAACTCCTCGTCGAAGCCGCCGACGTCGACCAGCTGCTCGCGCGGTACGGCCAGCAGCGCGGTGACGACCATCCGCGGCAGGTCCCAGTCGTAGTAGGACCGGCCGTACCCGAGGGTCTGGAAGTCGTTGGTGGCATCCAGCGGGCGCCCATCCAGCGCGTCGGCGAGCGTGAGGCCGGAGTACGGCAGGACCTTGCCCACCGGGGGTTTCCAGGTGACGCGGTGGTCAGCACCGAGGAGCGGGGGCGCCTTGGGCAGCAGCGGCTCACCGCAGGGCGACGCACGATAGGCGACGTTGTGCCGGAACCCGGTCAGCACGGTGTCGGCCTCGGCGCGCACGGAGACATCGGCGAACACGTGCGGGGGCAGCACCATGTCCGCGTCGACGAACAGGACGGTCGGTGCCTGGGCGAGGAGGGCACCGGCGTTGCGCGCGGCCGCCGAGCCGCGTCGCTCGGCCAGGCGTACCGCGGTGGTGACCACGGGGTGCCGGCGGGCGATCTCGAACGTCGCGTCCGTGGAGGCATCGTCCACGAGGATCACCTCCACGTCGGCCGCGTGCTGCTGTGCGCCGAGCGCGTTCAGCACTGTCGGCAGGGCGTAGGCGGTGTTGCGGGCCGGGATCACGACCGACATCGTCCGGCCGGCGGCGGCCTGCGCGGGGGTGGGCTGGTGCCAGTTCAGGCCGGTGCGCTCGGTGAACCCGGTGGTGAAGTACCGGTGGGCGTTGGCCTGGGTCTTGAGCGCGTCCGCGAGGCTGATGTGCATCACGGCCACCTCCATTCGTCGAGCACGGCGGCGGCCTGGGGCCAGCCGTGGGGGTCGGGGATCCAGTGCAGGACCGGTCGCTCCGGCAGGGCCAGGAGGTCGGCGAGCAGGACCAGGTAGTCGGGTTCGAGGACCAGCAGCACCCGCTGCGGAACGCCGTTGGCGGTGAAGTCGCGCCGCAGCTGCCCGTTCACGATCAGGCGCAGCCCCTCGACCCGGTCGGAGTCGAGGCGCTGGTCGTACGAGGCGATCAGGTCGTCCGCACGCACCAGGCCGAAGGCCGCGGACAGGAAGCGGATCCGACTGCGGGCGTGCGGGTGATCGGCGAAGCGGGCGTGCAGTTGCGGGGCGATGCCTCCTGCGTAGCGCTCGAGGGCGGGCAGGAGGCCGGCCTCCAGCGCCTTGCGACGGGAGCAGCCCGCGATCACCAGGTCGCCGATCACGCCGCCCTCACGACCCGGAAGCCGATGCCCGGCGAGCCGAGCTCGGCCGGCGCGGCGTTGAGGAATGTGCACCGGGCGTACAGCGGCAGTGAGTTGTAGGAACCGCCGCGGATCACGAAGCCGTCGCCAATCGTCTTCGAGGCCGTCCACTCCCAGCAGTTGCCCGCCATGTCCCACAGCCCGGCCGGGGTCCGACCCCGAGGGTGGGAGCTGACCGGGGTGAGCCGTCCACAGGAGTTGCGCAGGTTCGCCCGTCCCTCGGCCGGTTCCTCCTCGCCCCACGGGTACCGGCGGCGTTCGGGCCCGGAGGCCGCCCACTCCCACTCCTTCGACAGCGGCAGCCGGCCGCCCAGGTCAGCCGCGATCCGGGCCGCCTGCGCCTGGGCGACCCCGACCAGCGGCCGGTGGTCCGGAGCGAGTCCGAGCTGGGCGGGCGTGACCGGGGTCGCCGTCCACTCCAGGTCGACCACCTTCACCGGCTTCCTCCGGTCGCCGAACAGGCAGACGCCGCCCGGCACTGGCACCCAGGCGAGCCTGTGGCCGATGAGGTTCGTCGTCATCGATGCCCCCTTCATCCGGCGATCAGGAACAGGTCTTCGGCGTTCACGCCGGCCCAGACCTTGGATTTGGCGAGGTTGGGCCGCAGCCCACAGCGGGCCAGCGCCCCGGTGATGGTGTCGAGGGCCTCTCCGGCCTGCTCGGCGCCGCCGCAGAAGACGCAGTAGTTGTCCGCGAACCGCACCGTGCGCAGCCCCGCGAGCCTCGCGTCCGCCCGCGACAGCCGTAGGTTGATCAGCAGCGGCGCGAGCGCCGTGCCCGGGACGAGCGGACACGGCAACGGCTCCAGCACCCGTTCGAACAGCCGCAGGAACGAACCGTCCGCCACGTGCTCGGCCAGCCAGTCGGTGACCTCGGCCGCGCACGACCCCTCCGACACCCGCCGCACGTCCACGTCCGCCACCCACCGGAAGCCTTCCCGTAGGTGCCGGTCGGAGTCGCGCACAGCGGTGACTCGGTTCCGCCCAGCCCGGTAGCCCGAGACCCAGTCGGCGAACGCCCGCTGTTCCAACACCGGCTCGATCGCAGACCGCATCGCCCGTTGGACGACCCGGTCCGCGACCGTCGGGATCACCGAGGGCATCGCCTTGCCGGTGTAGGTGGTGATCGCCACCTCGCGCAGCGGACCCGGCGTCCAGGAGCCCGTCCGAAGTTCCTCGGCCAAGGCCTCCAGCCGGCTGTCCAGGCCCTGACGGAACTGTGCCCAGCTCATTTTGTCGGCGCCCGGCGATCCGGCACGGCGCATGCAGGCCCGTGCGGCGGCCTTGAGGTGACGGGGTTCGACGAGGAGCGGCATCAGCGAATGTGCGCGCGGAGGGCGGGAGTTGGCTATAGTGGGCTGTGCCTGGACGGCATGCAGGATCCCGCTCTCCTCCGCACCGAATGCTTGGCCGCTACCCAACACGCGCGGCCTCGGGGAGCCGGAACGACCGCGCCGTCCAGGCGCCTTCTTGTCCTCATCGGCCACGTTCGTCCTCCCAGAGCAGCGTGTGCAGTCGCGGGGTGAGGTTCCAACCGCGCTCCAGGACTTCGTCCGCCAGCTCCCGCATTCCGCCGAGGACCGTCTCGCTGCTCGTTCCCTCCGGCATGATCCAGACGTCGGGAAGCGAGAACGTCTCGACCAGGGAGGCGACTTCGTCGAGCTCGGCGGCCTCGTGGACGACGAACTTGAACCGGGCCTTGCCACAGGCCGCCAACGCCTCCAGCGCCTTCGGGACGATCCGTCGGTCCCCGGGCGCGGCGAAGGCTTCCAGTTTCGGCGACACGTTGAACGCCGCGACCGACTCGACCAGCTCCGGCCGCGGGACGACGGTGCCGTTCGTCTCCACCTCCACGCGCCGCCCCGACAGCAACTGCACCAGGTCGACGAGCTGGGGCTGCTGGAGCAGCGGCTCACCGCCGGTGACCACCACCAGCCGCGGCGAGCGGGCCGTCACCCACGCTGCCAGGTCCTCCACGCCGCGCCGTGTGGACACCTCGCGCAGGTCGAACCGGCTCCAGTCCCACGTCTCCGGGGTGTCGCACCCCGGGCAGTGCAGGTTGCACCGCGACAGCCGGACGAACAGGGACTGCTGCCCGATGCTGGGGCCCTCGCCCTGGAACGTCGGTCCGAAGCACTCCGCCACCAACAGGCCCTTTCCGGCGGCGACCTCACCGCCCAGAACGCTCACCGCTCCTCCAGCACGAACTCGGCCCAACTGCTCGCCGTTTCCGACACCCGCACCGACGCCAGCCGGCCCGGCAGCGAGGGTTCCACGTGCTCCACGAACCAGTCGGCCAGCCAGGTGGCGAGGTTCTCCGACGTCGGCGCGACCGGCAGGACGTCGTTCAGCGTCCGGTGGTCGAGGGTGGTGTCGATGAGTTTCTTCACCGGGGCGAGGTCGCCGAAGTCCGTGACGAAGCCGGGCGGCACCAGCCGGTCGGCGGTGAGGACGAACTCCACCGTGTAGGAGTGGCCGTGCATCCGCGCGCACTGGTGCCCCTCCGGCAGGTCGGGCAGGGAGTGGGCCGCCTCGAACCGGAACGTCTTTCCGATCCGGTGCCGGCCGGGCACGACGACCCCGTTCATCGGGCCGCCCCGGTGGGCGCGGTGGCGTACTCGGTCGGGTCTTCGACCTCGGCGAGCGCGAACGCCTTGATCCGCTCGGTGCACGTCCCGCACGTCCCGCAGTGCAGCTCGCCGCCGCGGTAGCACGACCAGGTGTCCGCGAACGGCACACCGACCTGACTGGCGACCCGCACGATGTCCGCCTTCGTCTGGTCGATGAACGGCGCCAGCAGCCGGAAGCCCTCGGCGATGAACCCCTCGTTGCCGACCCGGGCCACCTCGGCGAACACGTCGAAGAACTCGGTGCGGCAGTCCGGGTAGACGGCGTGGTCGCCGGCGTGGGCACCGAACGCCACCGCGTCCGCCCCCGCGGCGACCGCCGCACCCACAGCGACCGAGAGCATGATCGCGTTTCGGTTCGGCACCACGGTGCTGCGCATGCTCTCGGCGGTGTAGTGGCCGTCGGGCACCTCGACGCACGGGTCCGTCAGCGCTGATCCCGACAGCAGGCGGCCGAGGCCGCTCAGGTCCACCACCTCGTGGCGGGCGTGCAGACGGTCGGCTGCCTGCCGGGCGAAGCCGAGCTCCTTCCGGTGGCGCTGCCCGTAGTCGAAGGAGAGCAGCGTGAGCCGGCTTCCGCTGTCGGCGAGCCAGTACGCGACGGTGGTGCTGTCCAGCCCACCGGAGGCGATCACCACCGTGTGCTGCGGGGGAGCGTGTTCAGTCATCTCCATACGTCTTCCTCGTAGTCCTCCGCTGCCGGAGGTCGGAGTGAGTCCGGCTGTTGCACGCCCGTGATGGGCCAGCCGATGGGCCGGCGATGCACGGACGGGCCGTAGCCGGTTTGGACGCGAGGACCTCGCCCCTGACGATCCAGGGCGGAGCCGTTGTCAGATGGTGGGCAGAGCAGGCGCGCGACTGCGAAAGCGAAGCAGCCCGCCCACCACGTGAATTCCGCGGTGATGTCCCGAAGCCGCTTGGCTAGGTCTCTCCGACGTCGGGCGCGGAGCGGGTGGGGGCCTGCCCATGCGCGACGCCTTGGTGCTCCACCTCGTGGTCGACGAGCATCCCCACGAGGGCGATCACGAGGACGTTGCCCAACAGCCACAGCGTCCACATGAACGTCTCCACAGGGTCGCCGGGCTCTGCGCCCCGTGCCCTGGTGGCCGGACCGGGCGGACGCCGAGGCGATTTCGTGGTCGGCGCATCCGTGGCGAGGTGCGAGACGGGCCCGCCCTTGAGGTCGGGAACGAGCCTGACGTCGGAGACGTCGACGGACGGATCCGCCGGGGCCCGTCGCGGTGCGGCCGGCTGGGGAGCGGGCACGGGACCGGTCGGGGGAGAGAGGATCGTGGTCATCGGCTTCCTTGTCTGGAGAGCTGCTGAGCCGGGTGGTGGTGGTGCCCCGGGCACAGCCGGAATGCGCGAGACGCCGAGGTGCGTCCGGCTGCGGCAGTGCGGAGGGTCAGCCCCGATCCAAGGCGGGAAATCCTTGGGGCTCATACGGAAGCACCTGCCAAGCCCAGTGCAACAGTGCAGACTTGTGGCAACGTGTAGCAGTGATGTTGAAAAGGTGCCGATGACCTGGGCAGTTGGCGGACCGGGAACTCTTGGGGGAATGCGATGACACGATGGGGACGGCTCGCCGTGCAGCGCAGGGCGGCCGGCTACACCCAGGAGCAGTTGGCGAGACTGATGGACGTCGACCGCACAACAGTCCATCGCTGGGAGAAGGGCACGGCGACGCCGCAACCGTGGCAGATGCCGAAGCTCGCGAGACTGCTGAAGGTCTCCGCGACCCAGTTGCGCTCCCTGCTCCCCGGAAGCTCGGATACTGTCGACGAGCTGGCAGTCACCCCGAGGGAGGACGACGGTCGAACGGAAGTGGTCCACCGGCACAGTCAGGGTGAGCAGACGACGGCGCCCGTCGCGTCTCCTTTGGCACAGGCGGACGGTCTGGTCGCCGACTGGCTGTCCGTCAGCTCCCTGATCGAGGGAACTGCAACGTCGCTGCCGGTGACCGAAGCCGATATCGGTGCCGCCGAGGGAATACTCGATCTGTTCCGTCAGCTCGACCACACGCACGGGGCTCGGCAGTACCAGCGACAGGTCAGCTCCTACATCGACAACGAACTCGAAGCGCTTCTTCGCCGCCAGGCCGCGGACGAATCGGTCGCTCGCCGGCGTGCAAGGCTCACGGCCGGATTCTGCGAGCTCGCCGGATACCAGGCGGTCGACACCGGAAGCCCCGACCAGGCCCAGGCGTACTACCGGCGCGCGCTCACCCTGACGGCTGTGACCAATGACCAGGCGTACAGCGCCTACCTCGTGGCGGTGAACCTCGGGCACCTCGCGCTGCACTGCGGCGAGCCGGAGACCGCCCTGCGTTGGGCGGCCTCGGCCCAGGCAGCGGCCGGGACTGCCGCGAGCCCGGCAACCCGGGCTGCCATCACCGCGGTCGTGGCTCGCGCGAACGCCAGGATGCGCAGGGAGACCGAGGCGACCAAGCTGATCATCCAGGCCGAGAAGCTGCTCGACACTGCTGACCACCAGGACGAGCCCACCTGGATCCGCTACTTCAACCACGCCTACCTCGCGGACGAGGTCGCCCACTGTCTCCACGACCTCGGTCGCGCCCCGGCCGCGAGGAGCCAACTCGCCGAGGCCCTCAGCGGTGTCGGCGAGGACCGGGTCCGCCGGCGAGCGATCGATGCCGCCCTGCTCGCCGCCACCTGGCTGCGTACCGGGCACCTCGACCGGGCGTGCGCGGCCGGCCGGGACGCCGTCGCCTATGCCGCCAGGACAGGGTCAGGCCGGTGCATCGAGCGGGTGGCCGGCGTCCTGGCCGACCTGCGGGCCCACGACGACTACGCCCCGGCCCGGGAGCTTCGCGAGTTCGCCCGGGTCGTGCTGCCCGAAGCCGACGGCATGGCCGTCACGCTCTCGGGCGGCTCATGAGGCGGCGGTAGAAATCGAGTTCGGCGCGGAGGGCCTGTTCCCGGGCGGCGGGCGCTGACAGGTAGTGGTCGCCGCCGTCCAGCATCAGGCTGTCGTGGCCACCGCCGAGGGCGGCCAGGTCCTGGGCGAACTGCATGGCCTCCTTGGCGGACGTGATCGTGTCAGCGGTTCCGTGGATCACTAGCACGGGACAACGGATCCGTTCCGGCGTCACTGCTCCGGCAGGCCCCCGCAGCACGGCCGAGTGGGGACGCTGGAACTCCGGGACGGACAGCTCCCACCGTGCGGGGTCGATGATTGCCGAGGTGGCCGTCGCGCCGGCGAACGGCCCGGGACGACTCGCTGCCTGGAGCGCCGTGTACCCGCCGGCGCTCGCGCCGCTGATGAACATCGCCCCGGGCAGTGCCGCGCCGGTCGAGCGCAGGTGCTCGGCCACCGCGGCACAGTCCTCGACGTCGTACTCGCCCCAGTGGCCGTGCAACGCCCGCCGGAACGCACGACCCCGGCCGGTGCTGCCCCGGTAGAGGACGTCGGCGACGGCGAATCCGTGACTGACGAAGAACTGGGTCGTCCAGTCCAGCCGCAGGGGCACATCGTCCGTCGGGCCGGGGTGTGCTCGCACCAGAAGCGGCACGGGTGCTGCCGTCTCTGCCGGTCGGTGGAGCAGGAAGCTCACACGGCCGTCGCCACCCCGGGCGGTGTCCATCGACGGCGGGACGGGCGACCAGGGCGGGGCGGGCACGCACCCAGTGCTTATCGGGACAGCCGGGGCGTCGGCTTGTGCCGCGAGGTCGAGCGACCACAAGCCCGGGGCGGACGACGGGGTGGAGCCGATCACGGCAAGCCGGCCGTCGTCGACCGCGATGTACGGCTTCACCGAGGTGAGGTTCGGGCCGAGCCGGCGCCGACTGCCTGTGGGATCGACAGCGACGAGTTCGGTGGAGAACCCGTTCAGTAGGGTCAGCACGACGGTGCCGTCGGGGGCGAATCCGTACGACTGGTAGCCCGCCTCCCAGGGTGCCGGCGCACAGTCCGCATCGGTGGGCAGGACCGCCGTCACCGTGTCGTCGCGAAGCCGGTAGAGGTTCCACCAACCCGTTCGGTCGGACATGAAGTACAGCAGTCCGTCGGGCCCCCAAGACGGCTGGACCACGGACTCCGAGGAGCCGCCTGCGACGACCCGACCCGCTCCGGGGCGGCCGGATCGGATGTCGGCCAGCAGGAGGCGGCAGCTGTCCCAAGGCATCTGGTCCCGGCCCCACTCCAGGTACGCCAGGGCGTCCCCTGCAAGGCGGGGACAGGAGAGGAATTTGGAGGAGCGAACCAGGATCTGAACGTCTCCGGCCGGAGTCACCGCGACGATCTCGTCCGCAGCGCCGTCACCACGGACCGCGAACACGCTGCCCTCGGGGCCCGGAGTGAGGTCGCCGTAGTGCTCGGAGCCACGGACGGGAACGATCCTGTCCGGCGCGCGGCCGAGTGGTTGGCGGAAGAGGGAACCGCGGTCCCCGATGAACCACACCGCGCCCTCCACCACGGCGAAGCTGCCGCCGCCGTAGGCGTGGAGCTCGCCCCCGACGGAGAAGTCGGACGGCGTCACCGCGGAGGCATTGCCGGATCGCTCCAAACACATCACGCGCCGGACCCCGCCGTGATCGGGGTCGGACTGCAACCACCACAGCGATCCTGCCACGGCCTGGAGTTCGTCGTACGCTACGACCTTCCGCGCGACCCACGCGGGTGACAGCCCTGTGTCCTGAGACCTCATGGGAGGGATCCTGCCGAATCACGCCGGTAAGTGCCACCGCCGTAAAGTGACCGGTACACGACGTTGGGACGCCCGGTCCGAGTTCGGAGAGAGGCTGGGAGGGTTCCGGAATCCTCAGCGCTGCCACCCGGTTCCGTTCACGGGTGGCAGCGCTGGGCAGGCTCGGCGGCTGTGGGCTACATGGCAGCCGCGATCGGGCTCGTGGTCAGCTCGCTGATGCTCTCGGCCGCCTTGCGGGTGTGGTAGATCAACGGGCGCAGGTCGGTGGGCATATCGGCGGAGCGCCGAAGCAGGAGGACGGAGCCCATGATGGAGTCGTGCCACAGGACCGGGGCGGAGACGGAGTCCCAGCCGGGCATGCACTCCTGACGGCCGACTCCGAAGCCGAGGTGGCGGATCTCGTCGAGGGATGCGTTGAGGGCGTCGTTGTCGCGGATCACGCCGGGGCCGGCGGTCGGCGGGACCTCCTCGGCGAGCACCAGGTCCTGGATGGTCTGGGGCAGGTAAGCGAGGATGACTCGTCCGGAGGCGCCGGTCCGCAGAGAGCGGGAGACGGAGACGACGTCCTCGGCGGACATGCCGACTTCGGCGGGATCGATGTCGCCGATGACGTAGTCGGTGCACAGGCGCTTCGCGCCGCCGAAGGGGGAGAGGACGTAGAGCAGGGCGAGGCCGTCGGTAGCGGCGTGGAGGCGTTCGAGGATGGTGTGGGTGGACGCGGCGCTGGGGGAGTGGGCCATGGCCTGGACACCGGCGCGGGCGGTGCCGGTCCCGAGGCGGTAGCGGCCGCGGCCGATCTGTTCGAAGACGCCGCCGGCTACACCGGTCTTGAGGATCCGATGGGTGGTGGCGTCATCCAGGCCTGCGGTAGCAGCGATGGAGCGCAACGAGTGCACCTCGCCGGAGAGCTGGGTAAAGGCCCGCTGGACGGCGAAAGCGCGGGCCGCGAGTGAGGACGGCGGCTTGCTCGGTGCCCCGTCCTGGTGCTGCTCGGGCACCGCGTCGGGCGCGGGCGTGGTAGTGCTCGTCATGTTCGGCTTCCGGGGGATCGTCGCGTCGTCCGGCGACGGCGCGAGGGGGACGTTCCGCGGTAACCCGCCTGGGGCAGGCGTACGGGAGGGCAGCCGGTCAGCGGTCGACGTCAAGGACGATCTTGCCGGTGGTGAGGCGGGCGGCGAGGTCGTGGTGGGCCTGACGGGCCTGGCCGAGCTTGTACACCGGGCCGTTGAGCGGCTTGAGCCAGCCTTCGGTGACCGCCGTGAACAGCGCGGACATCGAGTCGTTGATGTGGGTGCGGGAAGGGTAGAGGTTCGGCAGCCAGAAGCCGCTGACCGCCTTTGACCCGGCGAGCAGGCTGGTGATGGGGACGAGGCCGTTCGCACCGGTCACCGAGCCGAAGACCGCGAGGCGTCCGCGGGGGGTGAGGGCGGCGAGGGTGGCGTGGACGACGTCGCCGCCGGTCATCTCCATCGCGGCGGTGACGTGGCCGCCGGCGGCGTCGAGGATCCGTTCGGTGAGGTGCTCGGCGGTGGAGGAGTCGACGACGGCATCCGCCCCCAACTCTGCGGCGATCCGGCGCTTCTCCTCGCTGGAGGCCATGGCGACGACCTTGGCTCCGGCGTGCTTGGCGAGCTGGACGGCGAGCGAACCGACCCCACCCGCTGCGGCCGGTACGAGGACGGTGTCCCCGGCGGTGACTCGCAGGTCGGTGAAGAGCAGGTGCCAGGCGGTGTTGCCCTGGAGTGTGAGGGCGACGGCGTCGTGGTCGGCGATGCCGTCCGGAACCTCGAAGGCGAGCTTCCGGTGAACGACTGCGGTTTCGGCATAGCCGCCGCCACGGCTGAGCGCGATGTAGCGGCGCCCGTCCTCGGCGATGCCGAGCACCTCGTTGCCCGGGATGAACGGGGCGGGCATGGGCGCGGGGTACGAGCCTTCGCGCAGGTGGACGTCGGCGTAGTTGACGCCGGCCAGCCGAGTGCGGAGTCGAATGTGGCCGGGACGGCTCTCCGGTTCGGGCAGTTCGGTCGGCTCCAGGACCTCCGGGCCACCGAACTCCCGGACGGCTATTGCGCGCATCTTTATCAGCCCCAAGTATTGCATGTTGGATTGTCGGCGAGTTCCCGCTGGCGGGTCGCTCGGACAGCGAATATACCTGCCACGGAACGCCGGATTCTGTTTGCGCATATAGGGGCCAAGTCCATTGCTTAGATGGAGATTCTTGGCGAGTGGTATTCGTCACGTGACGCTGAGTATCGATGCCGGGGTGCTTGCTCACTGTGAGGATGCGGGGGAATTTTGCTACGCGTGACTGACTGCTCTGCTTGCGGAGCGTTGCCTCACGCTTCGCGGGAAGATCATTTCTCAGTCTCCGAAAAAGCCTTCGTTCTTCCCGCGTAGATACCCTTGATTTGTTGACCTTTATCCGGGTCGCTACTTAATGTCTCCCTGTCGCCGCAATCGCGGGCCGCCTGCTTGACGGGGAATTAGGTAATGGAGCTTCAGCTTCCTCCGGCTGTGATTCGGGGCCGGGCCGACCGGTGCTTCCGGGCCTCGCAGCCAAGGGCAGGGTCACCGCGAGTGAGATCGGGCGCCCATTCATTCCCTACGTACGGTGACCCCGGCTGTCGAAGGCCTGGGGACGGCGACCGGCTTCGGGCACTGACCGTCACGGGCGGAGGCCACCTGCCTGCGGGCTCTGCCGGAGCCTCGACCGCGTACGGAAGAACGGGATGGATCTGTCGGCCGCGTTGCCCCTATGGTGCTGCTCCCGCCGCACGGTCAGCCGGCGGCCAGGGGAGGACGGGCGGCTGAGCGCCGGCCCGGTGGGCCCCACATGAGACCGGCGTCCCGGAGCTACCAACTCCTGGACGCCGGACCCGACGCCCCGGAGGGTGTCGATTCACTAACCACGCGCGCAGCGGGACTTCTTCGCACGAGGACCGCCGCGCGCGCTCCTACGAAGCAGGGAGTATTGCATGCCCGCCGCACCCAGCGGAACCCTGGCCTGCCCGAACGCGGACGCACGTCCACGCCTCGCCGCCAAGCTCGCGGACATGATCCCGGGCGCTGCCGCGGTCACCGTCGGCTTCACTGACCCGGTGACCCAGTGGCCCCACGCCTACGCCCGCGCCACCGACGCCGCCGGCCGCCCGATCCGGCTGAGCCCCGTCGCCAGAAGGATCGTCGCGCGGTGGATCGTCCGGGCCCACCCGGACGCAGACTGGACGCGCCCGCACCTCCTCGACCTCGCTGACGGGCAGCTCGCCGTCCGCACGGACAGCCCGGTCCGGGGGCGCTGACGTGGCACGAATACGGTCCGTCAAGCCGGAGACCTGGGTCTCCGAAACGCTGTCCGAGGTCTCCATCCCGGCGATGGTCACCTTCCTCGGCATGACCAACCACGCCGACGACCACGGCCGCCACCGCGACAACGCGGCAATCGTCTACGGCCTCATCTGGCCGATGCGCGACGAGATCAACCGCGCAGAGGTCGAGGGCCACCTCCAGCAACTCGCCGCCGTCGGCGCGATCTGCAGGTACACCGGCTGCGACGGCCGCAAGTACTTCCACTACCCGACCTGGCGCAAGCACCAGAAGATCGACAAGCCGAGCCTGTCCCGGCTGTCCGCGTGCCCGCACTGCGAGCCGGAGCGGTGCGGCGTCTGCAAGGGCCCCTGCATTCAGCGGGCCACCCTCGCCGACGCCCCGGGAGTCGCGGTCGAGGCGGCCGGGAGCACTCCCGGAGGATTCGCCGAGACCTCGGCGAATCCTCCGCCAGCCCTCCACCAGCCGAGCGAGCCCTCCCCGGCGCCCGCCGCCGAAACGGCGGACCGGGCGGTCGACGCCGAGCGCAAGCCGGTTCCTGCTCCCCGGAAAACCGCAGGTCAAACGGCATTCGGCGAAGCCTCCCCGAGTCCTCGCCGAAGCCTCGACGAGGGCTCGGCGCCTGGATCTAGGATCTTGGATCCTGGATCTTCTTTCCCTACGGGGCGCCAGGCGCCCGACGCGGACACCGTCTCGCCCGGCCAGCTGGTCGGCGAGTACGTCGCCGCCTGCGCCGAGCGCCCGCCGGGCAGCGTGCTCGGCCACCTCGGCAAGGTCGTCAAGACCCTGCTGGACGAGGGCATCGCCGCCGACCACGTCCGCGCCGGACTGCGGCGCTACGCCGAGATCCAAGGCCATCCGTCCCGGCTGCCGAGCCTGGTCAACGACGCCATGAACGCACGGGGCGCCGGTTTGGTCCGGCCGGGAATCCGGCCTAGCGTGCCCGCTCACCAGGCGTGGACCAACCCGGTCGACGCCGTCGCCGCCTATGCCGAGGAGCTGTGATGCGCACCCACCGCGACCCGCAGACCCTCGCCGACGCCCCCTCGGTGCTCGACCGGATGGCCCGCATCCTCGCCGCCCGGGGCATCGACCAGCACACGGTCGACGCCCTCCCGGACGAGCCGGAGCCGTACTCGGCGGAGCAAGCCCTGTCCGCCGGGCTGCCGCCGCGCTACCGCGACGCGATCGCCCAGCACCCCCAGGTCCTCGCCTGGGTGCGGCAGGTGGCCGCCCTGGCCGCCGCCCCGAGCCTCGGCGCCCGCCGCCAGGTCACCACCGGCCCCAGCCTGCTGATGGCCGGAGTCGTCGGCGCCGGCAAGACCCACGAGGCGTACGGCGCCGTACGAGCCCTCGTCCAGGCCGGCATCGGTGTGCGCTGGCGCGCCACCACCGCCGCTGACCTCTACGCCGAACTCCGTCCCAGCGCGGACACCGACGCCGAGCGGGTCCTCGCCGCTTACAGCCGGGTGCCGCTGCTGCTCCTGGATGACCTCGGCGCCGCAAAGAGCTCGGAGTTCGTCGAGGAGCAGACCTACCGGCTGATCAACCGCCGCTACAACAGCCTGCTCCCGACCCTGATCACCACCAACCTGCCGATCAAGGACCTGCGTACCTGCCTCGGTGACCGCGTCACCTCCCGGCTCGCCCAGATGACCACCCGGGTGGCCTTCGAGCCGGTCGACCGCAGACGCCTCCAGCGCGCCGCCTGAGCCGCCGCCGCGCCCGGCCGCCCGCAATCACGGCGAGCCGCCCGACCTCCACCGACCCAGCGCACCTCTCCGCCGACGCTGACCTCGCGCGCGGAGAGCGATCGGAGCACACCCGCATGACCACCACGACCCGCCCTGCCCGCCATCGCGCCCTCGGCGACCAGACCTGGCAGGACCAGGCCGTCTGCACCCCGAGCGAGTACAACCCCGTCGACCCGGAGACCTTCTTCCCCGGGCCGGAGGACGCCGACAGGATCGCCACGGCCAAGGCCCTGTGCGCCCAGTGCCCCGTCGCCCGCGCTTGCCTGGACGCCGCCCTCGAAGCCGGCGACACCCACGGCATCCGGGGCGGCCTCACCGAGGAGGAACGCGAACCCCTGCACGTCAAGATCAACGACCGCCTCGACTACAGCCGCGTCAACGACACCCTCGCTGGACGCGACATCCACCTCACCCGTGCCGAACGCCGGGCTGTCGTCCTCGCCGGATACCGCCAGGACGTCCCCGTCGAACGCCTCGCCTGGCTCCTCAAGATCACCGAAGAGCACGCCCTCAAGCTCTACCGCGAAACCCGCCGAGCCATCCGCCACCGGCAGATCGCCGAGGAAGCCGCCCGCACCGCCTCGGGCCGAACCGCCTCGGCCGGCACCGAGCAGCTGGTCCGCGACGCCTTCGGGGCGGCCGCATGAGCACCGCCACCACGACCAACCCGACCGCCGCTCACGTCACCGGCTGGGACCGGGCGGTCGTCATCGCCCTCGGCGCCGCCGGCTGCGCGCTCTCCTACGACGCGCTGCAGCAGATGGCCATCGCCATCCACGTGAGGGGCCTGCTCACCTACCTCTTCCCGATCATCGTCGACGGCTTCATCGCCTACGGGGTGCGCGCCCTGCTCGTCCTGCGCACCGCACCGCTGAGGGCCCGCGCCTACGTGTGGACGCTCTTCGGCGCGGCCACCGGGACGAGCCTGTGGGCCAACGCCCTGCACGCCGTCCGGCTGAACGAGCAGAAGGCCACCTCGGGCCTTCGGCTGGGCGACACGGTGGTCGCGGTGCTGTCCACCATCGCCCCGCTCGCCCTGGCCGGCGCTGTCCACCTCTACATCCTCATCGCCCGCGGACCGGTCGGCCCCGCTGACCGGGGCGGTTACGGGGACCGGCCGGCCGAGGCCGACGCCGGTCAGGTCACCCCTGACCCCGGACAGGTCACCACCGAGGAGGTCGCGCTGACCGAGCGGCTGGCGGTGCTGACCGTCGGTCAGGACGGAGCCGGTCACCCCGCCCCCGGTCAGCCGGTCAGCCGCCCGGTCACCGCCCCGACGCCGAAGCCGCAGCCGACCCCGGTGAGCGCGGTCAGCCTGACCAAGCGCTCTGACCTGGGCGGTCACCCGGACACCGTCCGGGCGGTCACTGACCGACCGCAGGTCGAGCCGCCGGTCACCGCCTCTCCGGTCACCGACCGGGACGGCGACCGCCGCCCTGACCTGGACACCGAGGACCTGCTGAAGATCGCCCGGCAGGCGGTCAAGGAGGAGGACAAGCTGACCCGCCGGGTGGTCGCCGAGGCGATCCGGGGTCAGCAGATACCGCTGTCCAGCGCGACCCTGACCCACCTGATGGCCCAGCTGCGCGAACAGCACGGTCAGCCGGTCACCGCCGACCGGAACTGACCGACACCAAGCGCCAGGGTGACCGACCAGGTCACCCCGGCCGGTCACCCACCCACGTCACCGTCGAACGGGAGCACCCCACCATGCGCACCACCCCCGCGACCTGGGCCGAGGTGGACGCCTGGCTTGCCGTCCTCACCCGGCGCGGCCACCTCCATCGCGTCGAAGCCGGCCCGGACGGCGTTCGCCGCGTCCAGCGTGGCCAGCACTCCCGGCCTTGGACCCTCCACCACCCCGTCCTCGCCCTCGACTTCATCGAGGAACTCCTCGTCGACATCCGCCAGCACGACACCGAGGCCAGCCGATGACCACCTACGCCCAGGACAGCACCACCCCTGGACCGGAGCGTGACCGCAACAGGGCTCCTGGCGGAGCAAGTTGTGGGGTAAGGAGTCCTTACCCCGCCTGCGCCCCGAACGGAGCGCAGGCACCCCGGTCGGCGGCAGACCCAGGGGGG